>JAAZUZ010000027.1 GCA_018623875.1 Synechococcus sp. HW_metabat.21 | reverse complement strand
GAGACACTGCTGCCTGGGCAGGCGGGCAGTGGCACGCGGAGTAGATCGACGGCCGTCTCCGCCGGCCAGGGCAACCGCAGCGCCTCCAGCGCCTTGGGCATCAGCGGGCCAGGGGCACTGCCCTTCAGCAGGCGCAGTTCACTGGCCGCCCCCGGCAGCACCGCCCAGATGCGGGCTCCGGCATAGCCCTGCTCCACCAGCCAATCGCCCAACCGATCGGCCAGGTCCGGGCCGTTCAAGGGACGCCCGCCAACGCAGAGCCCCGGCGGAAGGGTCAACTGATCCAGCCAGGTCAGCCGCCGGCCATCAAGGACCATCGCGGTGATCGCCTGATCCTGCAGCTCGAGGTAGACGCGCTGGGGGAACAGCCACGCTTGCAAGGGGCCGAGGCGCTCTTGAACTCCTGCGAGCACCACTCGCCTACCGCTTGCTCTAGCCGCAAGCTATCGAGATTTCAGCTCCAGGGCACCCCAGAGCCCACAGCTTCGCTGATGTTGCGGAAGCCGTGGCGATCGAGCTGCGCGCTGAGGCCCTCCAGGATGTCGGGAACCAGGGACGGTCCGCCATAGATCCAACCGGTGTAGAGCTGCACCAGGGAGGCACCCGCGGTGATCCGCTCCCAGGCGGACTCCGGGGAATCGATGCCGCCTACCCCGATCAAGGGGAGGCTTGGGCCGGCGGTCACCCGCAGGCGACGCATCACCTCCAAGGCCCGCTGCCGCAGGGGCGCACCACTCAGCCCCCCCGCTTCCTCCGCCAGGGTCTTGCCGGTCTGGGCCAGGCGACGCCCCTCCAGACCGAGACGATTCAGGCTGGTGTTGACCGCGATCACACCGGCCAGGCCCTCCTCGTAGGCCAGGCGGGCAATGGCATCAATCGCGTCGTCCTCCAGGTCCGGAGCAATCTTCACCAGCAAGGGCGGGCAGGCCGGCAGACGCCGCAGCCGCTCCACGAGGCGCCGCAACTGCACTTCGTCCTGGAGCTCCCGCAAACCCGGGGTGTTGGGGGAACTGACATTGATCACCGCGTAATCCGCCAGGGGAGCCAGCAGCTCCAGGGAGGAGGCGTAATCGTCCGGGGCCAGATCCAGCGAGGTGACCTTGGACTTCCCCAGGTTGATCCCCAGGACCGCGGGGCGCTGACCGGCCGCGGGCAGGGCCTGGCGCTCCAGGGTGCGCCGCGCAGCTTCGGCCCCCTGATTGTTGAACCCCATCCGGTTCAAGGCGGCCCGCTCGTCGGCCAAGCGGAATAGGCGGGGGCGGGGATTGCCGGGCTGGGCATGCCAGGTGATCGTCCCCAGCTCAGCAAAGCCAAAGCCAAAGAGGTGCCAGATGCCCGCCGCGACGGCGTTCTTGTCAAAGCCGGCCGCCAGACCGACGGGATTGAGGAAGCGGCAGCCGAACAGGGTCTGCTCGAGCCGGAAGTCCTTGCGCTGCAGCTCAGCACCGAGTCCCGCCAGGGAGCTGCTGACCAGGGGCCAGTTGCGGCGCAGCGACGCCTGACCGAGGGCCTGCAGGGTGAGCTGGCTCAGCTGCTCGGCATCCGCCCCGTCATCCCGGCTGAGCAGGGGGCCCACAAAACGCTGATAGAGCGATCCAGTGCCGACCTCAGCCATCTCCTCGCTCCTCGCCATGGGGCTCCCCTGATCCTGACGCGTCACGGCTCAGGCGCCAGCGTCCGTCCTCCAGCGGCAAGACCTGCCAGTCGCGCCAGCGCCATGGCCCCTCCCGCCCCTCCAGGGTCTTCAGGGGCTTCTCCACCAGCTGGGCGAGCTCCATCAAGCTCAAGCCGTACGCGCCAGCAGCCAGGCGATCCGCCAGCTCCAGGCGGGTCAACAACTGCTGCAGGGCCGCTGGAGCCAGATCGGGCGCAGGGGGAGCAGCCACGACTTCACCGGCGGCCAGGCTGATGGGCTGGCCTTTCGAGAAGGCCACCGCGATCACATCGCAACGGTCGTTGTCCGGATCACCGCTGTGGCCTTTGACGTAGGTCAGGGGCAAGCCCTGAATCCGGGCGGCATCGAGGGCCTCCCAGAGATCACGGTTGAGGACGGGACTGCCGGAGGCGGTCTTCCAACCCTTGCGCTTCCAGCCGTTGATCCACTTGCTGAAGCCGTCGATCAGGTATTTGGAGTCCGTGCGGATGCTCAGATCGCGGTGACGGGGCAGCACCGCCAACTGCTCGAGCAGGGTCAGGGCCGCCCTGAGCTCCATGCGGTTGTTCGTGGTGTTGGCATCGGCCCCGCCGAATTCCCGGACGCTGCCGTCGTCAAAGCGCAACAGACAGCCCCAGCCGCCGGGGCCTGGATTACCGCTGCAGGCCCCGTCGCAGGCGGCGGCCACCACCTTGGGCGTATCACTCACCACTGGGCTTGCCCCCCAACATCCGGTACAACACAGCTCGCGTCAGGAGCCCAGGAGAGATCCCATGCAGCGAAGCTACCTCCCGTGGGCGGGCCTCGCTCTCCTGAGCGCAGGCTTGGTGGGCAGCCAGGCGGCCGCGGGCGTCTTCCAGAGCCAACCCCTCCAGCAAGAGCGGCTGGCCGTCCTGGGGCAACCGGTGGGCAGCCAGGGCTGGAAGTTGCTCGTGCTCGAGCAGCTCAAGCCCGCGCCGAAGTGCTGGCAGGAGCGACGCGATGGCTTGATCGATCCGGCCCTCAACCGCTTCAACTTCAGCGGAATCTGCAGCCGCTACCTCGACAGCAATGGCTATTCGCTGCGGGTCGGCAATGACGATGTCTCCCCCCGCTATCGCCTGCGGCTTGAGCGCCAAGGCAACACCTTGGCGCTGCTCGCCATGTCCGGGAGCCACCCCACGGAGTTGGTCGTTGGTCGTGGGGCGATTCCCCTGCGGGACCGGAGTGGCTTTGTCGCCCTCAAGCTGGAACCAGGCTGGCAACTCGAGCGGCGGATGTATGGCGAACGCAGCCTCAGCCACGTCTATTTCGCCAACCCCCAGCCCCTGGGTGGGCTCATCGCCCAAGCCGAACGCAATCAAGCGCGACCGCTGGCGACCTATGGCAGAACCCGCTACGGCAACGGTCCGATCGCCCTACAGGTCATCCCCTACGGCGGGCGGCCAAGGCGATTCTGATCAGGGACAGTTGAGACAGCGGTCAGCGGCCGTAACCGACTCTTTTTCGCTGGCGATAGGTTTTTCTTGTGTGAGGAGTACGGAACCCACTTCCGGGGTCGAAACGAGGACAGACTCCCAGAAGCGTTCCTGCTCAAAGCCCTGCCTTCGGCGGGGCTTTTTTCTTGCCCGACTGGCAGCCGCCATAAAAAAACCGGCCCCCGCAGGGACCGGCTGGAGAAAGGAGTGGGCAGCCAAGGCCGCCCACGGCGGGATCACTTGAGGGAGACCTTGCCGCCGGCCTCTTCGATGGCCTTCTTCATGGCTTCGGCATCAGCCTTGGCCACGCCTTCCTTGACGTTGCAGGGAGCGCCTTCGACAAGAGCCTTGGCTTCGCCCAGACCCAGGCCGGTGGCCTCGCGGACGGCCTTGAGGACCTTGATCTTGGCAGCCGCGTCGAAGCCCTCGAGGTGGACGTCGAACTCGGTCTTCTCTTCAGCAGCTTCACCGCCGCCAGCAGCAGCGCCGGGGGCAGCCATCACGACGCCAGCGGAAGCGGCGGCGGACACACCGAAGGCCTCTTCGATCTGGCTGACAAGCTCAGAGGCTTCCAGCAGGGAGAGGGACTTCAGCTGCTCGAGGATTTGGTCGGTAGTAGCAGACATGGTTGGGAATCAGCAACAGATCTGTGTAAACAGTCGGATCGGAGAGCTCAGCAGAGCAGGCCTCAGTCGGCCTTGCCCTCGCCATCGGCGTGCTGCTTGAGCGCCCGAGCAAGACCGGAAGGAACTTCGTTGATGCCCACAGCCACCTTGGTGGCCACGGCGTTGATCGCACCTGCGATCTGCGCCATGAGCACCTCCTTGGAGGGCAGATCCCCGATGGCCTTGATTTCGGATTGGGAAAGGAGCTTGCCTTCGAAAAGGCCTCCCTTCGTCTCCGATTTCTTGGTCTCCTTCTGGAAGGTCTGAACGGCCTTCACGGCACCGCCCACGTCGCCCTTAACGAGCACGAAAGCGTTGGTGCCGGTGAGGAGGGAATCGAGTTCCGACCAAGCGCTATTGCCATCAATGGCACGGCGCATCAAGGTGTTTTTGGTCACCTTGCACACACCGTTGCTGGCCTGCAGACGGGTCCGCAGATCAGACATTTCCTTGATGGACAGACCCTTGTAATCAAGGACCAGCGCCATTTCGGCCTCGCCAAGGAGCTGCTTCAGCTCTTCGACGATCTGTTGCTTGTTCTCCAGAGTGCGGCCCATGGTTAAGGATCGGATCGGGGGAACAAGCCGGGTACGCAACCCCAGTACCGATTGGCACTCGAGGGGCTGCGGCTTGCTTCACCCAACCCGAACTCCCG
Source organism: Synechococcus sp. HW_metabat.21 (assembly GCA_018623875.1). Taxonomy (GTDB): domain Bacteria; phylum Cyanobacteriota; class Cyanobacteriia; order PCC-6307; family Cyanobiaceae; genus Vulcanococcus. The sequence continues at coordinate 10,135 of JAAZUZ010000027.1, read as the reverse complement.
AGAGAGCCCTGGTGGGAAAAACCGTCGCTGACACCTCGGCAGGGTTTAAGGACTCAAGTTCTGCGAGCAGAACAGGAATTCGACCTGCTGTCTTGGGTAGGGCGCGTAACCCTTCTGGCATTTGCCAGAAAAAGAACATACAACAAAGCCCCCGCCGAAGCGGGGGCTTTGAGCAGAGGGACGGGGACGATCAGCCCTCTTGCTTGATGTCCTGCAATGCAGTCACATCCACTTCCACGGAGGGGCCCATGGTGGAGGTGATGTACAGGCTCTTCCAATAGCGACCCTTCGCACCGCTGGGCTTGTTGCGGTCGATGGTCTCCTGCAGGGCCTTCAGGTTGTCCATCAGCTTGTCAGCGTCAAAGCTGGCCTTGCCGAAACGCACGTGGACGATGCCGGTGCGGTCAGCGCGGAATTCCAGTTTGCCGGCCTTGAACTCGTTGATGGCCGAGGCCAGGTCGGTGGTGACGGTGCCGGCCTTGGGGTTCGGCATCAGGCCACGGGGGCCGAGGACCCGACCCAACTTGGCCACCTTGGGCATCATGTCCGGGGTGGCGATCAGCAGATCGAACTCCATCTCGCCCTTGGAGATGGTTTCGACGAGATCGTCGTCACCGGCCAGGTCCGCACCGGCGGCCTTGGCTTCAGCAACCTTTTCACCGCGAGCAATCACAGCAATCCGGATGCTCTGGCCGGTGCCGTGGGGCAGCGCCACGGTGGTGCGCAGCTGTTGGTCGGTGTACTTGGGGTCGATCCCCAGACGGGCGTGGGCCTCGACGGTCTCATCGAACTTGGCGGTGGCATTGGCCTTGACCAGTTCAACGGCCTCTTGCGGGGCGTAGACGCGTTCTTCGACCTTGCCGAAGGCGGCGGAGTAGCGCTTGGAGATTTTGGGCATGTCAGGAATGGGGTGCAGACGAGCTCAGGAGCTCTCCCCCGCTAAAGAACAGAAAAGGAAGGGATGCGTCGGGATGAACCCGTCGCTCAGTCCTTCACAGCAACGCCCATGTTGCGGGCAGTGCCTTCGATGATGCGCATGGCCGACTCAACGCTGGTGCAGTTGAGGTCGGGCAGCTTGGTCTTGGCGATCTCTTCGAGTTGTGCGCGGCTGATGGCCCCGACAGAACCCTTGGAAGAGGTGGCGGCACCCTTAGCGATACCGGCTGCCTTCACGATCAGCACGGAAGCGGGAGGGGTCTTGGTGATGAAGGTGAAGCTGCGGTCTTCAAAGACCGAGATCTCCACCGGAATCACGTATCCGGCTTTGTCCTGCGTCCGAGCGTTGTACTCCTTGCAGAACGCCATGATGTTGACGCCGTGCTGACCGAGGGCGGGGCCCACCGGTGGCGCGGGGTTTGCTTTGCCGGCATCGAGTGCCAGCTTGATCACAGCTACAACTTTTTTTGCCATCGTCCTGGCGTCTTGAGCAATCTGCGGATCCGCGACCCTAGGGCAGCGTGTGCGGCGGACTCCGGGAACCGAAGCAGCGCCTTAGGCCGCCCTCCGCAGGGAGACGGCCGCACGGGAATCAGCTTTGTTTGCTGATCTGGGAGAACTCGAGTTCCACCGGGGTTTCCCGACCGAAGATCGAGAGCAGGGCTTTGAGCTTGTTGCGATCGCCAGAGACCTCGATGACTTCGCCTTGGAAGTCCTTGAAGGGGCCTGCAGTGACGAGAATCTGATCGCCCTCGGCCAGATCGACCTTCACGACGGGCTTCTTCTCGGCAGCCCGCTTGAAGATGCGATCCACCTCCTGACGGCTCAGGGGGCGGGGCTTGATGTGACCACGCACCTTGCCGGTGGCACGGCGATCTTCCGCACCCACGAAGTTGATCACGTTCGGGGTGCTCCGCACCGCCATCATCGTGTCCTCATCGAGGACCATCCGAACCAGGACATAGCCGGGGAACACCTTCTCTTCGGTGCTCGTCCGGCTGCCGTCTTTCTTGAGTTTGACCGCGGGGGTCTGGGGGATTTCGATCTCGAGGATGCGGTTGTCAACGCCGAGGGTGACGGCCCGCTGCTCCAGGGTGGCCTTGACTTTTTTCTCGCAGCTGGAGGCCACCTGAACGGCATACCAGCGAGCAATCGGGGCCCGGCCTTCAACGGCAGGCGCCGCAGGTTCAGCGTCGGCAGCCAGATCCGCCGCGGCGAATTCTTCAGTGGTCAGGTCGACGTCGGACACGGGCAAAGGAAAGAGAGGGCGAACGATTCAGCGGGTCAGCGGAACACCTGGGAACTTCCCCAGCCGTAAAAGCGATCGACGGCGGCGATCGCAAAGGCCGAGATGGTGACCATCAAGATCACCGCGACTGATTCACCAAACAGCTGCTGACGGCTCGGCCAAACCACCTTGCGCAACTCAGCGACGGTGTCCGACACAAAGCCGGTCTTCACCGGTTCCGTGGGGGCAGCCTCGTCGGCCTTGACTTGTGGTTCGGTCTGGGATTCCACGGATGAAGATTCCACAGGGGAAATCAGGGCCAAGCCTCATGGGCAGAGCATGAAGCCTGCTGAGCCTTCAGCGGGCCGCGCGGCGTGTTGAGCCCACGCGCCGGCAAACAAACACACTAACGGATGTCCTATTCAGGGCCTGTGATGGGTTTGAAGCAGAGCGATTGCCCACCCTCGCCCAGGCTGACCTGAACGGCGGCCGCACCGAGGAAGCGCTCCTCGAGCAACTCGGTCGCCAAGGGGTTCTCGATCTGACGGCGCAGGAGACGGCGCAGGGGCCGTGCACCGTATTCCGGTTCGTACCCCTGTTCCGCCAGCCAAGCCACGACCGGCTCGTCCACCTGCAGAGCCAAGCCCTGCTCCTGGAGCAAATGGGCCAACTCCAGCACTTGCAGACGCACGATCCGCTGCAGGTCGGCCGGCCCCAAGGGCTGGAAGCGGATCACTTCATCAATCCGATTGAGGAATTCCGGCCGGAACTGACTGGCGAGGGCACGCTCCACCTGCTCTTCCAAGGCCGCCGCATCGGCCTGACCGCGGGCAGCGTCCAGAATCGACCGGCTGGCCAGGTTGCTGGTCATCACCACCACGGTGTGGCGGAAGTCGACCGTGCGGCCCTGGGAATCGGTCAGGCGGCCGTCATCGAGCACCTGCAGGAGCACGTTGAAGACGTCCGGGTGGGCCTTCTCCACCTCATCAAGCAGCAGAACCGCATAGGGACGCCGACGCACCGCCTCGGTGAGCTGGCCACCTTCCTCGTAACCGACGTATCCCGGAGGTGCACCGAGCAGCCGGGCCACGGCATTGCGCTCCATGAACTCGCTCATGTCCAAGCGGACCAGGGCCTCTTCCTCATCGAAGAGGGACGCCGCCAGGGTCTTGGCGAGTTCGGTCTTGCCCACACCGGTGGGGCCGAGGAAGAGAAAGGAACCGACAGGACGGCGGGGATCCTTCATGCCGGCGCGGGCGCGGCGGATCGCCGCGGCCACCGCCCCCACGGGCTCCCCTTGGCCGATCACCCGCTCCGCCAAGCGCTGCTCGAGCTCCAGCAGCTTCTGGCGCTCACCCGCCATCAGGCGCTGCACCGGAATCCCGGTCCAGCGAGCCACCACATCGGCGATATCGCCTTCTTCCACCTGTTCCCGCAGCAGGGACTGTCCGCTCTGCTGACTGGCCTGGAGTTGCTCCTCCAATTCGTTGCGGCGCTGCTGCACGCCATGGAGTTGGTCGTATTGCAGCCGGGCCGCCTCCTCGAGATCGCCATCCCGTTCGGCCTCGGCGATCTGCAGGCGTAGGGCCTCGTCATCGGCGAGGAGCTGACGCAACTCCGCCAACTGCTCGCGCTCCGCGGACCAACGCTCCTGCAGGGACTGCAGCCCCTCGCTCACCTGGCGGCGCTGTTGCTGCAACGCAACCCGCTCCGCTTCCGGGGCACTCTCCGCGGAGAGCAGGGCCAACTCCACGCGGCGCAGGTCGCTCTCGGCTTCCTCGACGAGACGCGGCTTGGAGGTGACCTCCATCCGCAACTGGGCAGCGGCCTCATCGATGAGGTCGATGGCGGAATCCGGCAGGCAGCGATCGGAGATGTAGCGATCCGCAAGGCGGGCGGAGGCCAAGACCGCGCCATCGGTGATCGCCACCCCGTGGTGGAGCTCGTAGCGCTCCTTCAGCCCCCGCAGGATCAGGGTGCTTTCTTCCAGACTGGGTTCCTTGATCAGAACCTGCTGGAAACGCCGGTTGAGCGCAGGGTCCTTCTCAACGGTGCGGCTGTACTCCTCCGGGGTCGTGGCGCCGATGCAACGCAGATCACCCCGAGCCAGCGCCGGCTTGAGGATGCTGCCGGCGTCGCTGTTGGACCGCTCGGGCCCCACAACGTTGTGGAGCTCGTCGATAAAGAGGATCACGCCACCCGCCTCGGCGCCCTCGGCCTCGCGCACCTCCTTGAGCACGCTGCGCAGGCGCTCCTCAAATTGACCGCGGAACTTGGCGCCCGCGATTAAGGCCCCCAGATCCAGGGAGACCAAGCGCTGCCCCTTGAGGGCGTCGGGCACTTCACCCGCCACGATCCGCTGGGCCAGCAGCTCGGCGATGGCGGTCTTACCCACGCCGGGCTCGCCGATCAGGACCGGGTTGTTCTTGCCTCGGCGGGAGAGCACCTGCATCAGGCGCCGAATTTCCGTGTCACGGCCGATGACTGGATCGAGATCACCCGCCCGGGCAGCCGCCGTGAGATCCCGGCCGAATTGTTCGAGGGCCGTGGGCTCCTGCTCCAGTTTGAGGTCGGTCTCAGGGACGGCGGGTTCGCTCGGGGGAGTACTGCGAACGGAAGAAGGGCGCTGGGGAGCAGCGGGCTCCACGACCGGAGCCGGCGGAGCGCTGGGGGCAGGAGCCGGCCGCGGGCCGGCGCGACGCAGGTCCTCAGGGGTCAGCCCCTGCTGTTGCAGGAGTGCCCCCGCGATGCGGCGATCGTCCAGGAGGGCCGCCAAGAGATGGGGAACATCGATGAAGCGAGAGCCCCACTGGCCCCGCTGGCGATCGGCCTCCTCGAGGAGCACTTCCAGGTCCTCGCCAACGAAGAGATCCCTGGCGCTGCTGGTGGGTTGATCCGCACAGAAATCGTCCAGCTGATCCAGCAGGCGCGAGGCGTCGAGCGGCAGGGGGTCCACCCAGGCCGCGTAGCGCTCGTCATTGAGCAGCACCTGCAGGAGGTGCTCCACGTTCATCTCACCGTGACGCCAGCGCCTGGCCTGCTCCTGACTGGCCAGCAGCAGGTCCCAGGCGGCATCGCTAAAGCGATCTGGAACCGTGGTGAGGCTGGCGGGGCCAGCGGCGTAGGAATCAGGCCGCATGGGCGCGCGAGCTCATCTCAATCAGTTCAACCTTGTAACCGTCGGGGTCTTCCACGAAGGCGATCACGGTGGTGCCGTTCTTCATCGGACCCGGTTCGCGCACCACGTTGCCCCCTTTTGCACGGATCTGGTTGCAGACCCCCACGATGTCGTCCACCCCCAGGGCGATATGGCCATAGCCGCTACCGATGTCGTAGCTGCTGGTGTCCCAGTTGTGGGTGAGCTCGAGAACGGTGCTATCGCTCTCATCCCCGTAGCCCACAAACGCCAGGGTGAAACGGCCCCCGGGATAGTCCTTGCGGCGCAGCAAGCGCATCCCAAGGATCTCGGTGTAGAACGCAATCGAGCGCTCCAGGTCGCCGACCCGCAGCATGGTGTGGAGGAGGCGCATCTGGACCGTTCTTGACGGCCGCATTCTGACCAAAGTCCACGGATTGGTGCCAACGGTCACCAAAGCCCCCGGCAGGGCGACCCATAGGATCCCTGGAAGGACCCATGTTGTGCGTTAGGCCGCTGTGATCGACACCCTCGACCTCGTCATCGACACCATCGTGGCTCGGGAGGTTCTCGATTCCCGTGGCACACCGACCGTGGAAGCCGAGGTGATGCTGGAGGGCGGAGCCAGTGGCCGCGCCATCGTTCCCAGCGGTGCCAGCACCGGTGCCCACGAGGCTTGCGAACTGCGGGACGGCGGCAGCCGCTACTGCGGCAAGGGTGTGCTGCAGGCCGTCAGCAACGTCGAAGAAAAGATTGCCCCTGCCCTCTGCGGCCTGAGCGCCCTGGACCAGGGCACCGTTGACGCCGCGATGCTCGAGCTCGACGGCAGCGACAACAAGAGTGCCCTCGGCGCCAACGCGATCCTGGCCGTGAGCCTGGCCACCGCCCGCGCGGCCGCCAACGGCGTTGGCCTGCCCCTCTACCGCTATCTGGGCGGCCCGATGGCCAACCTGCTGCCGGTGCCGTTGATGAACGTGATCAACGGCGGCGCCCACGCAGCCAACAGCCTGGACTTCCAGGAATTCATGCTGGTGCCGCACGGCGCCCCCACCTTCCGCGAAGCACTGCGGATGGGCACCGAGGTGTTCCACACCCTCAAGGGCCTGCTCAAGGACAAAGGTCTGAGCACGGCCGTGGGTGACGAGGGCGGCTTTGCCCCGGACCTGGGCAACATCGAAGCCGGCGATCTGCTGGTGCAAGCGATCGAGAAAGCCGGCTACCGCCCTGGCGATCAGATCTCCTTGGCCCTGGACGTGGCGAGCACCGAGTTCTTCAAGGACGGCCGCTACGCCTTCGATGGCGGCAACTACACCAGCGCTGAGATGGTTGACCAGCTGGCCGCTCTGGTGAACCGCTTCCCGATCACCTCGATCGAAGACGGCGTCGCCGAAGACGACTGGGAAGGCTGGGCCCTGCTGACCGAGAAGCTCGGCAAGACCGTTCAGCTGGTGGGTGACGACCTGTTCGTGACCAACAGCGCCCGCCTGCAGCGCGGCATCGACCTGGGCGTGGCCAACTCGATCCTGATCAAGGTCAACCAGATCGGCACCCTGACCGAGACCCTCCAGGCCATCGACCTGGCGGGCCGTGCCGGCTACACCAGCGTGATCTCCCACCGCTCCGGTGAGACGGAAGACACCACGATTGCCGACCTGGCGGTGGCCACCCGCGCCGGCCAAATCAAGACCGGTTCCCTGAGCCGCAGCGAGCGGGTCGCCAAGTACAACCAACTCCTGCGCATCGAAGACGAACTGGGCAGCCAGGCCGTCTACGCCGGTGCCGAGGACCGCGGTCCCCGCGGCAAGGCCTGAGCCCTGAAACAACAAAAATCCCGGGGCCACGGTCCCGGGATTTTTTATGGGCGTCGCTCAGGAATTGCCGAGCTTGTCGATGCGGGCGTCGCGCTTCAGGCGGGCCTGCAGCTTCAACCAGCTCAGACCCACCGGGACACCGGCGACCACGGGAATGAACGTCAACACCGGCTTGGTACTGGCCGCGAGCATGGCCGCCGCGATGGTGAGGGCCCCCAGCAGCACGGATTGCCCCGCGCTCTGCTGACTCAGGGCTAGACGGCGCAACAAACGATCGGTTTCACCGGCGCGAATCTGCACCTGGAGATCACCCTGTTCGATCCGGCTGAGGCTGTCCTCCAGGCGCTGGGGCAATCCCAAAGCACGGCTTCCGACTTCGACGGCCTGACGCCCCAACTGATTGAAGAGATCGTTGGGGCCGTTGCCACTGGCGGTCATGAGCGGAAGCAGATAGGGACGGGCGATGGCCACGAGGCTAAAGCTGGGATCCAGGCTGCGGCCGACGCCCTCAAAGGTGGAGAGGGCCCGCATCACGAAGATCAGCTCCGGGGGCAGACGGAACGGCTGCCCGTAGACCAAGTCGTAAAGGTCGCCGGACAGTTTGTCGAGGATGTTGGGGGAAAACGGCGGTGTGAGGGCCTCCTGGAGCATCACGCGCACCAGGCGGCGCACCGGGCCAGGATCAATGTCGGTGGCGATGACCCCGGCGGCCTGGAGTTCACGCACAAGACTGGACGCGTCCCGAGCGGCGGCGGCGGTCACCATCCGACCCAGACGACTACGCAGCCGTTGAGACAAGGTGCCGACCATGCCGAAGTCGTAGTAGATGAGCGCGCCATCACGGGCCACGGCCAGGTTCCCCGGGTGGGGGTCGGCATGGAAGAAGCCAAAGCGCACCAGCTGCTGCAGGTAACTGGCTGCCCCTTTTTCGGCGACGGCTGAGGGATCGATGCCGGCCTCAATCAGGGCCTGACGGTCATTGATCTTGATCCCGGGGACGTAGTCGAGGCAGAGCACCCGGCGGGTGGTGAGTTCCCAGACGACCGCGGGGATGCGAATGCCCGGATCATCCAGAAATTGCTGGCGGAAACGGGCGGCATGTTCCGCCTCTAAGCGGAAATCAAGCTCCCGCAGCAGCACACGTCGACATTCCTGAGCGATGGAGACCCAATCGCGTCCCACGCCCCACTGGGGATGGCGCTGCAGCACCGCAGCCACCTGCTGCATGACCTCGAGGTCCAGGCGGAAGAGACGCTCGAGGCCAGGCCGTTGGATCTTGAAGACCACCTGCCGGCCACTGCGAAGGCTCGCGCGATGCACCTGGGCCAGGCTGGCGGCGCCGAGGGGCTGCTCTTCGATATCGATGATCTCGGCACAGCGCTCGCCGAGCTCCTGCTCCAGCAGGGACTGGGCCGTGTCAAAGGAGAAGGCCGGGACGCTGTCTTGAAGGCTGGAGAGTTCCGCAACCCAACTGGCCGGCAACACATCGGGCCTGGCCGAGAGCAGCTGACCCAACTTGATGAAGGCCGACCCCAACGTGAGTAACTGGGCCGTCAGCCAGCGGGCACGCCGCCGCTGCCGCCGCTCTTGCCGCTCCTGGGTGACACCACCGGGATAACTCCAGGCCTGGGCATCCCACCAAAGGAACAGCAGCAGCTGCAGAACGGCAGACCAGATCCGCAGGGAGCGAAGCGCGCTCACCAATGCCGGTCCAAGGCGGCGCATCAAGCGGGCTCCTCAAGGCGGCGGGCCAAGCGCGTGACCTGGGCGCGGAGCTGATCGATCTGTTGCTGGGAATCCAGAGCTGGCGATGACGAGGCCATGCCGGACTCCGCCGCCGGCGCCTCCTGCTCGCCGTGCTCGAGCCGCTCCGCTTCGAGCTCCACCTCTTCTTTAAAGAGATCCCACTCCTGGCGCAAACGGTCGGGGGCGTCTTGGGCCAGGACCGCAAGGCCAGCGGCGGCATCCGCAAGACCGCTGCCCAAGCGGGCACTCAGACGATTAAGGGCCGCCTGAACCAGGGTCTGGGGCTCACGCATGGCCGGCCGCTCGAGAGTCACCCAAATCGTGGCAGATCGGAGCTACTGAAGGGGAGGCAAATCCAAGAGAGGAACCGTGGGCTGCGGCCTTGGCGCAGGAGGCTGGACTTGGGGCTGAGCCGCAACGGGTGGCTCGTCGCGCCGGTTGGCGACTGGTTTGGCGGGTTGAGCGGGCTTCGGCGGAGCAGCTTTGGCGGCGGCTTCACGCTCCGCTTTGGCCTCGGCCTCCGCCTTGGCCTTCTCAAGCGCATCGGCTTGCTCCTGGGCCTTGCGCCAAAACTCCACTTGCTGGGGAGCGAGATCGGAACGCAGTTCCGACGGCTGCTCGCCGTAACGCAGGCGCATGTCCTTGAGACTCACCCCAGGGGTCTGCTTTTGCTCAAAGCGGGGGCTCAGGCGAATGACATCACCCAGGTTGATGGCGCTTAAGCGCTGGGTGATCCCATAGGCCAGAGCAAAGCTGACCCCAGCCACCAAGGGCCCCATCCAGATCCGTGGGAGACCACTCGGAGCCGGCTTCTGGGATGCTCCGGCCTTGGCCATCTCAACAGGGGCGTTGGTGGCTGATCGTAGGCGTGCTCTTAGGTCGTGTAGTCGGCGTTGATGGATACGTATCCAGGTATTTGAGTCGTCAACAGGGTTTCTTCCAGGTAGACTAGGCGTAATCAAAGTGTAAGCAGATCTTGGTTTTCCCACCATCACTTGGGTCTGCCCCCTCAGGCGTAAGCAAAGCGTGAGCAAAAGCACCGCTGCCAGCAGGAAGATCTTGGATCGGTGCGATCTCCAATACGGGCGTGCTCACAACGCTTATGTCTTCAGAGATGGGCAGCGTCACGGCAAGTGGTGTCTCTACTTCCTGAATAAGGAGAGAGGGAAGCGGCATCGCTTCTTACTCAAGAAACCCAATGGGTCCATCCCTGATCCGACACCAGCAGGTTTGCAAGATGCCCTGGAGTTAGCAGTCGAGAAATACGTTGCGCTCAGG
>JAAZUZ010000147.1 GCA_018623875.1 Synechococcus sp. HW_metabat.21 | reverse complement strand
GGGAGAGCGACGGCTGCGGCAGCCAGGGTGCGGATCAGCAGGGCCATGGAGCAGCTGGAGTTGGGCCGAACGTTAGCCGGCTGCCGCTTGGGCCAGGAAATTCCCCAGCAGCTGATGGCCGCTCTGGGTGAGCACGCTTTCCGGATGGAATTGCACCCCCTGCAGGTGGGGAAACTCCCGGTGACGTAGGCCCATGATCGTGCCGTCCTCGAGCCAGGCCGTGATCTCCAAGCAGTCCGGCAGGGACTCGCGCTCGGCGATCAGGCTGTGATAGCGGGTTGCCGTCAGCGGGTTGGGCAGGCCGGCAAAGACGCCGGCTCCCTCGTGGAGCACCGGCGAGGTTTTGCCGTGCATGAGTTCCTTGGCCCGGATCACCTTGCCGCCATAGACCTGGGCGATGGATTGGTGGCCGAGGCAAACCCCCAGGGTGGGGATGGTTGGGCTCAGTTCCCGCAGGACCTCGAGGCAGACGCCGGATTGATCCGGATCGCCAGGACCCGGTGAAATCAAGATCGCGTCTGGATTCAGCGCCCGGATCTCTTCCAGGGTGAGGGCGTCATTGCGCTCCACCCGCAGGTCCTCAGTGATTGGGTGGTCGGCCGCCAGTTCACCCAGGTATTGCACCAGGTTGAAGGTGAAGCTGTCGTAGTTGTCGAGAACGAGAAGCATCAGCCCTGCAGCCAGGGCACCATTCAAACGCCCAGACGGACCAAGAGGGCGGGGAGGATCAGGAGCGCCGCAATCACCAAGGAACTCAGGGCGGCCACCAAGACCGCTGCGGCAGCGCAATCCTTGGCGATGCGTGCCAGGGGGTGGAACTGCCGGCCGATTGCGAGATCCACCACGGCTTCGGTGGCGGTATTGATGAGCTCCAGCACCAGGACCGCGGCCACGGTCAGCACCAGGACGGCTAGTTGCGGCAAGGGCAGCTGTAGCCAAAGGCCCAGGCCAAAGACGCAGACCCCGGTCACCACGTGGATCCGGAAATTGCGCTGACTGCGGAAGCCGTAGATCAGGCCCTGGGCCGCATAGCGAAAGCTCGCGGGCAGATCGCTGGCCACTTGCCAAGCTCCGAGCCTCCTCACCTTGCTGCCTGACTCAGCCGCTTGCTGGAGGCTGGGTCTTGCGTTCGGGGTGGAGTCCTGGGGTTGGAGCATCGGCAAAGGCGCCGGGCGCAGGCCTTTGGCCGCACCCTACCGCTGCTGGGTTCCGTCGAGAAGCTGCTGCTGCCGCTGCAGCATCGCTTCGAGGCTGGCGTCGTCGGGGTGATCCCACCCCAGCAGGTGGAGCAAGCCATGGGTGGCCAGGAACAGCAGTTCATCCCGCAGGCTGTGCTGGTGCTCAGGGGCCTGACGGGCGGCGGTTTCGATCGAGATCACGATGTCGCCCAACTCCAGGGCATCGAGCAGTCCCTCCTCCACGTCGAAGTCCGGCATCGGGATGGCGGGGGCATCGTCGAGACCGTCGTCCTGGGCGGCGAAGGCCAGCACATCCGTCGGACCGGCCTTATCGCGCCAATCACTGTTGAGGGCCGCGATCTCTTCATCGCAGACCAGGCTTAAGCCCAGGCTGTAGGCCGGTGCCTGTAGGGACGCAGGCAGTTCGGCGCTGAGTTGGGCCAACCAGCCGCTTATCAGCCCATGCCACGGCTCAATGCCGCCGATGGGATCGCAGAGGCCAGCGGCGGCCTGGACCAGGTTCTCCGGGAGATTCTCCGCGGCCTCAAAGGCCAAGTCGATATCCGGTTCCGCCGTCATCGCTTCAGCTTCCCGGCAGTTGGGGTTGACCCAGCCAGGCCACCAGGACGATGAAGCCGAGGAAGCCCAGGGCGGTCAAGCCGAAATGGAACAGGCTCTGTTTCCCTTTGCGCACCATGTTGCGCATCGCCAGTTTCGTGAAACTGGGGTTCTCGCCTGAGGGAGGTGTTGAGGGATTAGTCATCGCTACTGGCTCCGGCGACTTCGACGCCGGCGTGCAACAGGCTCTGGATGAAGGGATCGAGATCCCCATCCATCACCCCTTGCACGTCGGTGGTTTCATGCTGGGTGCGCAGGTCTTTCACCATTTGGTACGGGTGGAAGACGTAGTTGCGGATTTGATTGCCCCAGGCGGCTTCGACGATGTCACCGCGGATGTCGGCAATTTCAGCGGCCCGCTGCTCTTGGGCGATCACGAGCAGCTTGGCCATCAGCAGGGCCATCGCCTTTTCCTTGTTCTGGAGCTGGGAGCGCTCCTGGGTGCAGCGCACAAAGAGGCCGGTCGGAATGTGGAGGATCCGCACAGCGGTTTCCACCTTGTTCACGTTCTGACCGCCGGCGCCGCCGGAGCGGGAGGTGGTGATCTCCAGGTCCTTTTCGGGGATATCCAGCTTCACCTCCTCCTCGATCTTCGGCATCACCTCGACGCCCGCGAAGCTGGTTTGACGCTTGTCGTTGGCGTTGAACGGGGAGATCCGCACCAGGCGGTGGGTGCCTTTCTCGTTGCGTAGGTAGCCGTAGGCGTAGCGGCCTTCGATTTCGATCGTGCAGCTCTTGATGCCCGCCTCTTCCCCGTCGCTGAGTTCGTCGACGGTCACCTTCATGCCGTGGTCTTCGGCCCAGCGGGTGTACATCCGCATCAGCATCAGCGCCCAGTCCTGGGCGTCGGTGCCGCCGGCACCGGCATTGATGCTGATGACCGCCCCCTCCTTGTCGTAGGGGCCGCTGAGCAGGCGTTCGAGTTCCCAGCGGTCCAGGTCGGCCCGCAGTTTCTTCAGGGCTGCATCCGATTCGCTGAGCAGCTCCTCGTCGGGTTCGAGGCCGTAAATCTCAACTGTGGCTTCGGCGTCGGCCACGGCGCCCTGCCATTGGGCCAGCTGCTCGAGCTGAGCCTTCACCTCGTCCAGCTGGCGCATCTTGGCTTGCGCCTGTTTCTGGTCATCCCAGAAGTCGGGCTGGGCGGCCAGTTGCTCGAGGTCCTGTTGCCGTGCGTTCAGTGCAGCGACGTCAAAGACAGTCCTGGGCATTGCCCAGGCGGTCAGTGAGCTCGGAGAGATCGCGCTTGAAGTCGGTGAGGTCGAGCACCGGGCAGGAAGGAACTTGGTTTGACCGTATCAGTGCAGCTCGAGCGCAGGGCGGCTTCCCGTCCAAGCCGCTCAAATCTCGCTTCTAGGATTTCCCCACGCTTGAGAAGTGGCGCGATGCCGACGGTTGAGATCTACACCTGGCGCGCCTGCCCGTTTTGCATTCGCGCCAAGTCCCTCCTGGACCGCAAAGGGGTGACCTACACCGAGTACGCCATCGATGGTGATCAGGCCGCTCGGCAGGCGATGTCCGAGAAGGCGGGCGGGCGCACCAGTGTTCCCCAGACCTTTATTGATGGTCAGCACGTGGGTGGTTGCGATGACCTCTACGCCTTGGAGCGCAGCGGTCAGCTCGATGCCCTGCTGGGAGCCTGAGCTTGAGTGCGCTCACTAGCGGTCTGCCCGCGCAGCTGTTCGTGGTCGATCCGATTGCGCGGCTGCGTCCCACCAAGGACTCCAGCGTTGCCCTGATGCAGGCGGCCCAGCGGGCCGGTCATCAGGTCTGGGTTTGCACGCCGGCTCAACTCTCCGTTCAAGGTCAGGACGCCTTGGTGCTGGCCCAGCCGATTCGTTTGGCGGAGATTCGCCCCACGGCCAGTGGCTGGGATCTGCCGGAGCGTTGGTTCGAAGCGGATGCCCCACGCTGGCTTCCCCTGAGCAGCTTCCCGCTGGTCTGGATGCGAAAGGATCCGCCGGTGGACGAGGCCTACCTCTATGCCACCCACCTGCTGGAGCTGGCTGAGCGCCAGGGGGTGCGGGTGCTGAATCGCCCCGCCTCCCTACGGGCCTGGAACGAAAAGCTGGGTGCCCTGCGTTGGAGCCATCTGATGGCCCCCAGCCTGGTGAGTGCGGACGTCGAGCAACTGGCGGCTTTCGCTGCTGAGCACGGTGATGTCGTGCTGAAACCCCTGGGTGGCCGGGCCGGCCAGGGGGTCGTGCGCAGCCATGGGGACGCTCCCGGGTTGAAGGCCCTGCTGGAACTGGTGACGGCCCAGCAGGCCTTGCCGGTGATGGTGCAGGCGTTTTTGCCGGCGGTGACCGCGGGCGATAAGCGCATCCTGCTGGTGGATGGGGAGCCCCTTGGAGCGGTGAACCGGATGCCGGCGGCCGGGGAGTTCCGCAGCAACTTGGCGGTCGGTGGCTCACCTGAGGCCACCGAATTGACGGAGCGGGAGCGTCAGATCTGTGCCGAGTTGACCTCGGCCCTGCGCGCTGAAGGGTTGTTCTTTGTAGGCATCGACGTCATCGATGGCCGCTTGAGTGAGATCAATGTCACCAGCCCCACCGGAGTCCGTGAAGTGGAGCGTCTGAGCGGCATCCCCCTGGCGGATCAGAACATGGAACGTCTGTTAGCTGGGTAGGGCTGCCCCGCAGTTGTCGCAGAACTGGGCGTCAGCCCTGTGGTGTTTGGCGTTGCAGTGGCCGCAGCTCCGGTGCACGAGGGTTGGCTGTAACCGCTGCATTTGTTGGAATTTGGCCCCGACG
>JAAZUZ010000026.1 GCA_018623875.1 Synechococcus sp. HW_metabat.21 | reverse complement strand
CTTGAGGGTGGCCTGCAAATGCTTGGGCAGGTTGATGCCATGAATTGCCAAGCAATCCACCCGATCGACGGCCAAGCGCTCAAAGCTCAGCGCCAGCTCGGCCTCAAAGGCCTCAGGATCATCCTGAGGCGGGACCTTCGTCTGCAGGATCCGCTCCGGGTCAGGGACCTGGGGCAACAACCAGCCGAGCTGGCGTTCTGAGCTGCCGTAGTGGCGGGCCGTCTCCACATGGTGAAACCCGTGGTCCACAGCCGCCGAGAGGGTGGCCCGCAGGTTGGCCTGACTCTCGGCCGTGATCTGATCCGGCGCCAGATCCGACCAGCTCTGCTGAAAGCGCATCCCGCCAAGGGACAAGAGCGGCATCGCCAGTTCGCTGCGGCCAAACCGCCGGGTCGGAAGCATCAATGGGGCTCCCGCCTAGGGAAAGTGCGCCGGCTACGGACCGGTGTCGGCAAGCCCAGGGGCTGCAATTCCTGCTGCAGCGTCTGCTCCTGCAGCTCGGGCAGCTCCTCGTAACTCACCCAATGGATGCAATCGACCGGACAGGTGTCGATGGCCTCTTGGATCGTCTCCGTGCTGTCGCCGTCTTGGCGGATGGCCCGGGAGCGTCCCCACTCGGCCTCCACAACAAAGGTGTTGCCGGCCACGTGGGCGCAGTAACGGCAGCCAATACAGACGGCTTCGTCGACCCAGACCGCCTGTTGACGCAGGGCGCCGCCGAGCACCGGCTCATGGCCACTGCGCTCAAGGGACGGAGCCGCCGCGGCAGAGAAGGCAATGGAGGGATCGATCACCACGCTGACGTGGCGTTCAGCCGTCCCAACGGGTGACGACAAGCTCAATCGTGCCGTCTTGCTCCTGACGCTCTTCCGCCACTTGGAAGCCCTCTTGAGCGGAGGCGGCCAGGATGCTGCGCAGGGCGTAGCGCTGGGTCAATTTCGAGAGGAAACGCTCAACAGGAATCGGCTGACTCCAAAGATCGAGGTCGGTCACGAGCTCATAGCTCCCGGAGGCCGCGTTCCAGCGGAAGCCCAGATCGCCGGCACCCTCGGTCGGGACAGAAAGCTCAGCGGTCACGGTCTGGCCGCGGTAGCCACGCACCTGACACTCACCCTCGCTGGGGGTGTGGCCCAGATCTTTCAGGGCATCAATCAGAGCGGAGCGATCGCGCAGTTCTGTTTTGACGGTGCTGAAGTGCGACATCAGGAGACCTGGGACGAGAGAGTCTGCTCGGGCTGGACGGCAGTGGTTTGGCCCTGGAAGGCTTCGGAGGTGGGCTGGCGCTGTTGAACAACGCCCAACTTCTCCTCAATCCGCTCGGTGAGCTGCTCGCAGCCGTGACCAGCAATGCCCTCCACGACCTCTTCGACACGGCCATCGGGCCGAATGCGAAAACGGATCGTCTGTTGAGCCATCCCGAGTCACGGGCGGGGTCCGGTGATGCTAGCCGCGGGAGCCGGCTGGTGACTGGGCGAACCGCTTATGCCAGCAGTCCCTCATCCACCAGGGTTTGGAGGCGCTGCAGAACCAGGGGGTCTTCCAGTTGTTCGAGGGCCATTCGGGCCTCGTCACGAACGGCCAAATCAGCGTCATTCAGCATGGCGTTCAAGAGCACCTCCACCACCTCTTTCTGACGGGGCTCCACCAGGTCGGCATACAGACGGCCGAGGGACCAAGCACTGTTGCTGCGAACCACTGGCTCGCTGTCGATTTTCAGAGCCAACAGGAGCTGGCCGGCAGCCTGGTCAGCCTTCGCCAAACCGGTGGAGCCTGCATCGGCCAAGGAGCTGGCCGCCCAAAGCCGAACGGCAGAGATGTCGGTCTCCAGCGCCTTGATCAGCGGATTCATGATCGGAGCGTCTGGATAGCTGCTCAGGCTCCAGGCCACGGCCTTGCGCACGTAGCCATTGCTGTCGTTTTGCAGCAGCTGCAGCAAGGGGGTTAGCGCTTGGACGGCAGGGTTCCGCCCAAGGGCATAAACGACGCTCATCCGAAGAATCGGACAGCTGGCATCGAGCAGCGGAAGAAGCTTCTCAGGGGCTCGAGGATCTCGGTGCTCGCAGAAGATTCGGAGTCCCTGCATCTGCTCGTCGTGGCCACCCTCCAGCAGACGCAACCCCAGGTCACATTCGGCCGCTGCTGCAGCTGGGGAGGCCTCTCCGGAATCCAGCTCATCGAGAGGGTCGCCAAGATCCTCTTCAGCGAGTTCCCGCTCCAGCAACTCGGAGTCGAAATCCAGGTCTGACGAGCCTTTAGGAGACTCGAGCGGGGAGGCTGCCATGGGCCAATCGTAGTGGCCCCTGTTCCCAGCTCAGTCGATCAACCAACCGGCGCCGGGGCTGCCATATCGCCGGGGAGCCAGATGCGGGCACTCACCGCGAAGAGGGCCAAACCAAACAGCAGGACAATCGCAGCTGGCAGCAGGGTGGAGCGAAGAAATTGCACGGCGTGGGCTGAGCGGTCCAGACATCATCCCTCCGCCGGCACGCGACCGCTGCCCCGGCGAAGCAGCAATACCCCCACCACCGCCAAGATCAGACCGCTCCACCCCCAGAGCTGCAGCTTCAGCAGGAAGCCGCCAATGCCGAGCAGGGCACCAAACAACAGGGCACAACCGGCGACCAGCAGGAGCATCAGACCCGGCAGGGTTTCATCAGCGATGACACCCGTACGACGGCGCCACTGCGTCCAACCGGGGCCGGGGGGACGCACCTGTCGCACAAAGCGCTCCAACACCTCCGGCGATTCCGGCGGGGTCGCCAGCATCGCGACGAGCCAGAGCCCTGCCGTGAGCAGCGTGGTGACCAGCAGGCGTACCCCGTAGTCCTCGATGCGCAGGACGGGCACAACGGAGGTGGAGAAGCCGATTAAGAAGCCCCCGAGCAGGGCCGCCAGCTCAGCGGCGGCATTCACGCGCCACCAGAACCAGCGCAGGACAAGGACCACACCCGGGCCGGTACCCATGGCGATCACCAGACGGAAGACCGTGCCGATGCTGTTGCTGATCAAGGCGGTGAGCACCCCCAAAACAACGAGCAGCACCGAGGCCAACTGACCGACCAGCAGCAATTCCTTCTCACTGGCCTGGGGGCGCACGAAACGCTGATAGAGGTCATGGGTGAGGTAGCTAGCGCCCCAATTCACCGAGGTGCTGACCGTGCTCATGAAGGCCGCCACCAGGGAGACCACGACTAGGCCCAAGGCCACCGGTGGCAAGAGCTGAACCGCGAGCAGGGGGTAGCTCTGCTCCCAGTCGGTCTGATCGGGCAGCAGCACAACCGCGGCGAGCGCCACCACGATCCAGGGCCAGCTGCGCAGGACATAGTTCACGGCCAGAAAGACCCAGCCGGCGGTGCGGGCCTCCCGCTCATCGCGAGTGGCGAGCAAACGCTGAATGAATTCACCGCCGCCATCACTGCGGCGGAAGCTCCACCACTGCAGGGCCAAGTAGGAACTGAAGGTGGCGATCGAAATCCCAGCCCCGTCGAGCCACTGGAGCCGTCCCCCCTCGACCTGCCAGGGCACCAGAGACAGCAACTCCGGCCGGGCCAGACCACGGATGCTCTCGAGCAGGGCATCCATGCCGCCGGCCGCATGGACCGAGGCCACGGCGACAGCGATCGCGCCGAGCAAGGCCAGAACGAGCTGCAGCATGTCGGTGACGACCACGGCCCAGAGTCCACCGGCTGCGGTGTAGATCAAGACCAGCAAGGCGACGATGGCCAAGAGGGTCACCTTCGCCTCGGGGGTCGGGGCCAGACCCAGGGCCTCACTCACCTTGGCCATCGCCAAAAAGGCGTAGCCCAGGCCGATGCAGTTGATCGGGAGGGCAAACAAAAACGCTTTGATGCCCCGCAGCCAGGCGGCGGTGGCGCCGCCGTAGCGCAATTCCGTCAGGGCCGCGTCGGTCAGGACCCCACTCCGTCTCCAGAGGGGAGCGAAGACGACGGCCATGGCGACGTGGGCCACACCAAAGCTCCACCACTCCCAGTTACCGGCGAGGCCGCGCACGCCCACCAGACCGGCCACATACAGGGGCGTATCGATCGAGAACGTCGTGGCCGCCATCGAGGCCCCCGCCAACCAACCCTTGAGTTGACGGCCCGCAACGAAGTAGTCGGCCTCGCTGGTATTGCGGCGGGCCAGCCAAAGGCCAACGAACAGGCTCGCCACCAGATAACCGATGACGATCGCCCAATCGATGCTGCTCATGGCCGGCCTTCACTAGAGGGCAGTCTCCCTCAGTTGTTCGGCAAGGGCTACGCGGGCTCGAGGCTGCCTTCGAGGCGACGCCGCAGCTGGCCGCAGGCGGCATCGGCATCCAAACCGCGGCTGGCGCGCACGCTGACGGCCACATGCCGGTCCATCAGGGCCCGGCGGAAGGCCTCCACAGCTTGGGGAGTGGGGCGCTGGAACTCTTCTTCCTGAATCGGGTTATAGGGGATCAAGTTCACATGGCTCTGGAAGCCCCGCAGCAGCTGGGCCAGGGCTGCCGCATGGCGCGGTTGATCATTAAGACCACCGAGCAGGATGTACTCAAAACTGACCCGCCGGCCGGTGATCTCGACGTAGCGGCGGCAGTCCTCCAGCAAGGCCTCAATGGGGTAGGCGTGAGCCGTTGGGATCAGCTCTTCGCGCAACCGCTGGTCCGGCGCATGCAGGCTCACAGCCAGGGTGAACTGGGCGCGGCCCAGCCGTTCCAGGGCCAACTCCGCCAACCGCGGCAACGTGCGGGGAACTCCAACCGTGCTCACCGTGATCTGCCGCTGGGCCATACCCAGATCCGTGCAGAGGCAATCAATCGCGTCGAGAACCGACTCCACATTGAGCAGGGGTTCGCCCATACCCATGAAGACCACATGGCTCGGGCGCTGGTCCATGACCTCCCGCACGCTCAGCACCTGATCCACGATTTCGTGGACGGCCAAAGAGCGCTGCAAGCCCCCTTTACCGGTGGCGCAAAAGCGGCAAGCCATGGGGCAGCCCACCTGACTGCTGACGCAGACCGTCAGACGCCCCTCAGCGGGAATGCCGACGGTCTCGATGCTGAGCTGGTCATGGGTGCCCAGCAGAAGCTTGGTGGTGCCATCGCTGGCAATGCTGCGGTGAATCTCCCGCGAACGCCCCATCCAATCGAAGGCGCCCGACGGCGGTTGCGCACTTAACGCCTCGCGGAAGGCCTTGGGCAAGACCGACACCTGGTCGAGGGAGCGGGCGCCCTTGGCGTAGAGCCAGTCATGCAGCTGCCGGCCACGGAAAGCAGCCTGTCCATGCTGCTTGGCCCACTGCTCCAAAGCAGAGAGGCCCATCCCCAGAAGGGGACGGGCCTCGTCAGGTGGCGTCGCGGCCTGGGGCATCAACCCCAAGCCAGCAGCGCATGTCCCAGCTTGTACTCCACAGCGAGCAGGGCGAAAAAGCCCAGCATCGCGACACGACCGTTCAGACGTTCGGTGTGGGTGTGGAAGCCGTAGCGCGGCAGCCGGCGCTGGGGGACGAGTTTGGGCTGGATCATGACTCGTCGGCGAGCAGACCTTCATTCTGCAGACCCTGAACGGCCTCCGGGTCTGCGATCAGCTCCTCCTCCAGGCCTTCTTCCACCGTGGGGCGGGTGAAGGCGGCGGTGGTGCTGGTGCTGCCCTCGATGCCGTGGCGGCTGCGGGTGGCATCGAGATCGGCCTCGGAGGGATCATCGAGGATCGCGCCGGCATCAGCGGCCTTAGGGGCAGCCGGCATGTCGACGGTGTAGTCAGGGCGCAGGTTCTGCAGACGGCGATAGTTCATCGCGTCCTCGTCGAGGATGTCGGGGTGGGGACCCGCCTCGGCGCGCAGCTCCTCTTCGAAGCCGCTGAAACCGGTACCTGCAGGAATCAGGCGACCGATGATCACGTTCTCCTTGAGACCGCGGAGCCAGTCGCTCTTGCCCTCGATGGCGGCTTCGGTCAGCACGCGGGTGGTCTCCTGGAAGGAGGCCGCGGAGATGAAGCTGTCGGTATTGAGGGACGCCTTGGTGATGCCCAGCAGCACCGGGGTGAACTCAGAAGGAGCACCACCAGTGATGGCCATGGCGCTGTTGACCTGCTCCACCTGGCGCAACTCGATCAACTCACCGGGCAGCAGGGTGGTGTCGCCGGCATCCTCGATCCGGACCTTGCTGGTCATCTGACGAACAATCACTTCGATGTGCTTGTCGTCGATGGTCACGCCCTGGGACTTGTAGACGTTCTGGACTTCCTGCACCAGGCGGAACTGGAGTTTGGAAATCGCCTCCATGGCCGCCTCAAGGGTCGGCTTGCGACTGCGGAGGTCTTCGAAGAAGCACTCCAGCAGCTCGTGGGGGTTGATCGGACCGTCCGTCAGCAGTTCACCGGCGGTGACCTGTTGGCCATCGCTGACCATCACGGTGCGGCCCAGAAGGATCGGGTACTCACCGATGGAGTCATCGCCCTCGATCACCGTCACGTTGACGGACTCATCGTCATCGCCCTGCTTGATCTCAACCGTGCCGGCCTTACGGCAGAGCACCGCGGATTCCCGGGGACGACGGGCTTCGAGCAGTTCCTCAATACGGGGCAGACCCTGAACGATGTCACCGGTCTTCTGGCGCTCGAACACAAGCAGGGCCAGGGAGTCACCACGCTGCACCAGCTCGCCATCGCGAACGTGGAGGACGGAATCCGGAGACACCATGTAGGGACGGCCCAGACGGATGGTGACGGTGTTGCCATCCACGCTTTCCACCTGACCGCAGCAGGGTGCGGGCACACCCTTCGCCAGTTGGTCGCCATCGACGAGGCGCTGGCCAGCCTTGACTTCAGCCTTGGCCGAGCCCAGGTCAATGCTGCGGGTGTCGCTCGCGCGCTCAACGATCAAACGACGGACCGGCTCGCCTTCAATCACGGCGGGGACCTGCACCACACCCTCTTCCTTACACAGGATCTGGGTGGTGGCGACCACATCACCAGCCTTCACGCTGTCGCCGTCATTGACGGAAAGCTCAGTGTGGGTGGAGCCGTGGCTGGCGTCGGAGAGGGTGTCGCGGCGAACCAGCAGGCTCTCGAGGATGACCAACTGGAGGCGCTCAATCGTCTTGGCGCGCTTGTCGGGAACGGCCTCAACGTCCACCGTCATTTGGGGGGTGGTGTCGAAGGTTTCGAGGATCAGCTGCGTGCGCAGCAGTTCCACACCCTCCACGCTCTTGATCAGTTCACCGTCCTTGAAGGCGAGGCGCTGGGTGGCCTTGAGGCCCAGGCTGGGTCCGTTCTTCTGGGTGACACTGCCGAGATCAGGCAGGTGAGCCTCGTCGGGAATGCGGTACTCCTCAACCGGACGCAGCAGCAGCGCGCCACCGTCAGGGGTGTCCACGGCTTCGACGAAGACCATGGCTTCGGCCTTCAAACCCTTCGCGATTTCCTCGCCGGGGTTCACCATCTTGCCGTCGCTGTAGCGGGCAACGGTCTTGGCGTCAGAGACGTTGTGCAGCTGACCCGAGCGAACGATGATCTCGCGGAGGATGTCGTTCTTCTGGGTCACGGAGACGATGCCCGCGGTCTGGCTGAAGATGTCCTTCACGACCTCGGTGCCGGCCTCGATCCACTGACCGTCTTCGATCATCAACAGGGAGATGTCCTTGTTGATTTCGTGGGTCTCCTGGGGAATCCAGAGGAGCGTGCCGCCCTTATTGACCTCGTAGCCGTTCTTGGCGCTACGGGCCTTCTTAATGGCCAGGCCAGGGGCGAACTTGACAATGCCGCCGGTCTGGGTACGGAAGCGGTCGTCGGCGAGTTCAGCAATCACCTCACCGTTACCGATCTTCGTCCCGGGGTGGGTGTTGAGGCGATAGCGAATGCTGTCCTTGCCCTCGAGGTGCCAGAGCTCACCGGCATGGGTGGATTCACCCAGCAGCTTGCAGTCCTTCAGGGTCAGGCTTGTGGTGACGATCTGGACCTCACGGGAGTCGCCAGCGCTCTCACGCAGACGAACGGCGCCGCCGAACTCGCTCACCAGGCGGCTCTCGGCCAGCACTTCACCGGTCGTGACCTTGGTGTTGCCCTCGATCACAGGCTGGGCATTGGGCGGCAGGTTGTAGACGTCGCCGCTGTACACCCACATCCGACCCAGTCGCTGAGCCTTGAAGGTGCTGTTGCCCTGGCGGTCGGTGACCTCCTTGGGCTGAATCACGTCCTCGTAACGCACCTGGCCAGCCAGGTCGCAGATGACGTCCTTGGTGGCCTTCTCCACGCTCTTCTTCACGGCTGCGCCGGAAGAGATCTGGGCGAGCATCGTGTCAGCGGGCACCTCGGCTGCGTCGGTGACGAACAGCAGTGAGCCGGCGGTGATGGAGAGCTTCTGGGCCTTGCCGCTGCCGCTGGGCTTCAGGGTCAGCTGGAAGTCGGTCTCAGCGATCTGAGCCTCCACACCATGGGGGGTGCGGAAGGGACGAACGCGGGCCTTCGCGCCGAACTCAACCGTGCCGGCGACTTGGGAGCGGACCACACCCGTTTCCGCGGTGGACACACCACCGGTGTGGAAGGTCCGCATGGTGAGCTGGGTGCCCGGCTCACCGATGGATTGGGCGGCGACGATGCCGACGGCTTCACCCAGGTCCACCAGCTGGTTGTGGGCCAGGGCCCAGCCGTAGCACTTACGGCAGACCGAACGGGCGGCTTCGCAGGTCAGCGGTGAACGGACGACAACGGTCTGAACGCCGGCGGCTTCGATCTTGGCGGTGATCACCGCATCGATCTCGCCATCGCGATCGACGATCAGGTTGCCTTCGCCATCGAGCACGGGCTCGGCGGCCAGACGGCCGACGAGTTTGGCGGCGTAGCGACCTTTGTCATCGGCATTAATGGGGATACCGCGGGTGGTGCCGCAGTCGTCCTCACGCACGATGACGTCTTGGGCGACGTCCACGAGACGACGGGTGAGGTAGCCGGAGTCCGCCGTACGCAGCGCGGTGTCCACCAGACCCTTACGGGCGCCGTAGGAGGAGATGACGTACTCGGTGACCGTCAGGCCTTCGCGGAAGTTGGTGCGAATCGGAAGGTCAATGATTTCCCCCTGGGGGTTCGCCATCAGTCCGCGCATGCCCACGAGCTGACGCACCTGGGACATATTTCCCCGGGCCCCAGAGTTGGCCATCATCCAGACCGAGTTGAGCGGGTCGTTCTCGTTGAAGTTCTTTTTGACTTCTTCGACCAGACGCTCGTTGGTTTCCGTCCAGGTGTCGATCACCTTGGTGTGGCGTTCCACCTCGGTGATCTCACCCAGGCGGTAGCGCTCCTCGGTGTCGGTGATCTGTTGCTCGGCCTCTTCGAGCAAACGAGCCTTTTCGCCAGGGATGCGCAGGTCATCCACGGAGATGGAGACGGCGGCCTGGGTGGCGTAGTGGAAACCGAGATCCTTGAGCTCGTCAGCCAGGGACGCGGTGGCTGCGGTGCCGTGGTTCTTGTAGGCCCAAGCCATCAAGTTCCGCAGCTGCTTCTTATCGATCGTCCGGTTACGGAACGTCGGAGCCGCTTTGCTCAAGGGAGCGTTTGCGGGTGCTGGAGCCTCAGCCTTTGCGGACTTCTTGCTGGACTTCTTGCTGGTCTTTTTGGAGGGGGTGGCGGTCATGGCTGCGCGCGAAGAAAGGGAGTTAGGGGTTGAAAACGTCCGGGATCTCAGGCGGCTGCCACCGCGTCGATGATCGTGCTGTTCATCACCACGCGTCCAACGGTGGTCAACAGATAACGGCTGATCAGAGCACCGTCCTCATCGAGGCGATCACGACGGAACATCCACTGTTCAATCCGAGTGCCATCGCTAAGGGTCTCCTGCTGCACAGGCTCCTTGGCTTCACCTTCGGTATCGACCTCACCGTTGAAACGCACCCACACCCAGTCGTGCATGGTCAGGTGCTTGTCCTCGAAGGCATTCAGCACGTCACGCAGACCGGCGAAGGTACGGCTGCGGTCGCCGAATTCGGGCTTGTTGCTCGCCGGCTGCTCTGCGGTCAGGTAGTAGGCACCCAACACCATGTCCTGGGACGGCGTGACGATGGGGTCACCCGTGGCAGGGGACAGGATGTTGTTGCTCGCCAGCATCA
This sequence comes from Synechococcus sp. HW_metabat.21, assembly GCA_018623875.1. Classification (GTDB taxonomy): domain Bacteria; phylum Cyanobacteriota; class Cyanobacteriia; order PCC-6307; family Cyanobiaceae; genus Vulcanococcus. The sequence continues at coordinate 4,512 of JAAZUZ010000026.1, read as the reverse complement.
ACATGCGGGCCTCGGTCTGGGCCTCAATCGCCAGCGGGACGTGGACGGCCATCTGGTCACCGTCAAAGTCAGCGTTAAAGGCGGGGCAGACCAGAGGGTGCAGCTGAATGGCACGGCCATCCACAAGCTTGGGTTCAAAAGCCTGGATGCCGAGACGGTGCAGGGTTGGTGCACGGTTCAGCATGATCGGGTGACCGTCGATCACCTCCTGAAGCACCTGCATCACCTCATCGTCGGCACGCTGAATCAGCTTTTTCGCTGCCTTGATGTTGTTGACGATGTTCTGACGAATGAGGCGATGGATCACGAACGGCTGGAACAGCTCGATCGCCATCTCCTTGGGCAGACCGCACTGGTGCATCTTCAGCTTGGGACCCACCACGATCACGGAACGACCGGAGTAGTCGACGCGCTTACCGAGAAGGTTCTGACGGAAGCGACCCTGCTTACCCTCAATGATGTCGCTCAGTGACTTGAGCGGACGGTTATTGGCACCCACGACGGTGCGACCGCGACGACCGTTGTCGATCAGGGCATCAACGGCCTCCTGCAGCATCCGCTTCTCGTTGCGGACGATGATTTCGGGGGCGAGGATCTCTTGCAGACGGGCCAACCGGTTGTTCCGGTTGATCACACGGCGATAGAGGTCGTTGAGGTCGGAAGTGGCGAAGCGACCGCCGTCGAGCTGCACCATCGGGCGCAGGTCGGGGGGGATGACCGGGATGACATCCAGGACCATCCACTCGGGACGGGCACCGGTGGCAATGAAGTTGTCGATCACGCGCAGGCGCTTGATCAGCTTGGCGCGCTTCTGCCCCTTGGAACCAGCAATCTCTTCGCGGAGCTGTTCGGCCACCACGGGGAGGTCGAGGTCCTCGAGCAGTTGCTTGAGCGCCTCAGCACCAATGCCCACGGTGGGCTCGTTCTCGATTTCCGAATCTTCGGCGTAGATCTCGTCTTCGATCTCCAGCCACTCGTCTTCAGTGAGCAGCTGCTTGTAGGTCAGGTCCTTGTGGTCGCCCTGGTCGAGCACCACATAGCAGTTGAAGTAAACAATCTGCTCAACGTCCCGCAGGGGCATGTCCAGCAGGATGGCCACGTAGCTGGGGATGCCCTTCAGGTACCAGACATGGGACACCGGAGCGGCGAGCTTGATGAAGCCCATCCGGTGACGACGCACCCGGCTTTCCGTGACCTCGACACCGCAGCGCTCGCAGACGATGCCGCGGTGGCGCACCCGCTTGTACTTACCGCAGTGGCATTCCCAGTCTTTGGAGGGGCCAAAGATCTTCTCGCAGAAGAGCCCGTCCATTTCGGGCTTCAGGGTGCGGTAGTTGATGGTTTCGGGCTTGGTCACCTCGCCCACCACCTGACCGTTAGGCAGCGTGCGCTGCCCCCACTGCATGACCCGCTCGGGGGAAGCGAGCGTGATCTTGACGTAATCGAAGTGGTTTTCGGTGCGGAGATTGCTGTTGGTCATGACCTAAGAGCGCGCGGAGATCTGAAGGAACGAAGGGATCTGACGGTCACCCAGTTGGGTGGGCCGGGTTGATCAGCAATCAGTCGTCGTCGTAATCCGCGACGCCGAGGGATTCGTAGGTGGGCCGGTTGGGGGTGCTGCGGCGAGGATTCACGTCCTGCATCAGGTCGACTTCCTCGCCGGCATCGGTATAAACCGCGATGTCGAGGCCCAGGGACTGGAGCTCGCGCATGAGCACCTTGAAGGACTCGGGGGTACCCGGGCGGGGGATCGGCTTGCCCTTGACGATGGCGTTGAGTGCCTCGTTGCGGCCCTGCATGTCGTCGGACTTGACGGTGAGCAGTTCCTGCAGGGTGTAGGCGGCGCCATAGGCCTCAAGGGCCCACACCTCCATCTCACCCAGACGCTGACCACCTTGCTGCGCCTTACCACCCAGGGGCTGCTGGGTAACCAGGGAGTAGGGGCCAGTGGAGCGGGCGTGGATCTTGTCGTCCACCAGGTGAACCAGCTTGAGGATGTGGGCGTAACCCACGGTCACGGGCTGGTCGAAGGCCTCGCCAGTCCGGCCGTCGATCAATTGGATCTTGCCGGGGTTATCGGGGTTGTAGACCCAGTCCTTACCGGGCTGGGACTTGGCTGCCTCGAGGTAAGCCTGGACGGTGTTCTTCGAGGTCTCAGGGCCGTGCATTTCGTCGAAGGGCACCACCTTGACCCGGCAGTCCAGGTGTGATGCCGCCCAACCCATCAAGCACTCGAACACCTGTCCGACGTTCATCCGGCTGGGCACGCCCAGGGGGTTCAGAACGATGTCAATCGGCGTGCCATCAGGCAGGTAGGGCATGTCCTCCAGGGGAAGAATGCGGCTGATGATGCCCTTGTTGCCGTGGCGGCCGGCCATCTTGTCGCCGACCTGGATCTTGCGACGCTGGGCCACATAGACGCGGACGACCATGTTTGCGCCGGGCGGCAGTTCATCGCCCTGCTCGCGGGTATAGATCCGAACGTCGACCACCCGGCCACGCTCGGTGCTGGGAACACGGAGGGAGTTGTCGCGAACATCGCGGGCCTTCTCACCGAAGATCGCGCGCAGCAGCTTCTCTTCGGGGGGCTGGTCTGACTCACCCTTCGGGGTCACCTTGCCCACCAGGATGTCGCCGCTTTCGACGTAGGCGCCGATGCGGATGATGCCCATCTCATCGAGGTTGCCCAGGCTCTCCTCGGCAACGTTCGGGATCTCGCGAGTGATCTCCTCGGGACCCAGCTTGGTCTGACGAGCTTCGATCTCGTACTTCTCGATGTGCACCGAGGTGTAGAGGTCATCGCGCACAAGGCGCTCGGACACGAGGATTGCGTCCTCGTAGTTGTAGCCCTCCCAGGGCATGTAGGCGATCAGAACGTTCTGACCCAGGGCGATTTCACCACCCTCACAAGCCGAGCCGTTGGCCAGAACCTGACCGGCGATGACCTGGTCGCCGACCTTGACGATCGGGCGGTGGTTCAGACAGGTGTCCTGGTTGGAGCGCTGGTACTTCTGCAGGTAGTGGGTGTGGTCGTTGCCCTCTTCGTCACGGATGACGATCGCGGTGGCATCGACGAAGGTGACCGTGCCGTTGACGGTGGTGATGGGCACCATGCCCGAGTCGCGGGCGACCTGGGTCTCCAGACCGGTACCGACCAGGGGACGCTCAGGTCGCAGCAGAGGCACGGCCTGACGCTGCATGTTTGAACCCATCAGGGCCCGGTTGGCGTCGTCGTGCTCGAGGAAGGGAATCAGCGAGGTCGCGACGGAGATCACCTGAACCGGTGAGAGCTGCACGTAGTCGACCTGCTCGGGGGGAACGGTCTCAAAGTCCTGGCGGTAACGCACAGGGACCAGATCGGCCTTGATTCGGCCATCGGCATCGGTGGCGACGTCGCCCGGGGCAACGCGGCACTCGTCTTCGAGGTCAGCCGAGAGGTAGAGCGGGTCGCCCTGCTTCAGAACGATGCCGTCTTCAACCTTCCAGAACGGGGTCTCGATGAAGCCGTACTCGTTCACCCGGGCGTGGGTGGCCAGGGAGCCGATCAGGCCAGCGTTCGGACCTTCAGGGGTCTCGATCGGGCAGATCCGACCGTAGTGGGACGGGTGGATGTCGCGAACGGCAAAGCCGGCCCGCTCGCGGGTCAGACCACCTGGGCCGAGGGCGCTGATACGGCGCTTGTGGGTCAGCTCAGCCAGAGGGTTCGTCTGGTCCATGAACTGGCTCAGCTGGCTGGAGCCGAAGAACTCCTTAATCGCCGCCACCAGGGGCTTGGGGTTCACCAGCTGCGCAGGGGTCAGACTCTCGGTCTCACCAACGGTCATGCGCTCTTTGATGATCCGCTCGAGGCGGTTCAGACCAACGCGCACCTGGTTCTGCAGCAATTCGCCCACGGAGCGAACACGGCGATTACCGAGGTGGTCGATGTCATCGAGGGTGGCGCCACCCACGTCGAGCTCGAGGTTGATCAGATAGTCGATCGCGCTGAGAACGTCCTCAGGGGTGAGGGTGCGCGTCGCATCGGGGATGGTCAGGCGCAGCTTCTTGTTGATCTTGTAGCGACCAACCCGGCCCAGGTCATAGCGCTTGGGATCGAAGAAGCGGCTATGGAGAAGGGTTTGACCACCGCTCACAGAGGGGGGTTCACCCGGACGCAGCTTTTTGTAGAGCTCCAGCAGGGCCTGGTCTTCCGAGGCAATGCCTTCGTCGTTCGCCGCCTCGATGGACTTCTGGTAGTACTCGGGGTGGCGCAGCTTGTCGAGAACGTCGTTGTCGGACAGACCGATGGCCCGCATCAACACGTGGGCGTTGATCTTGCGGGTTTTGTCGACACGAACGTGCAGCAGATCGTTCTTGTCGGTTTCAAACTTCAGCCATGCACCGCGGTTGGGGATCAGGCTGGCGTTAAAAGTCTTGCGCCCGTTCTTGTCCTGCTCGTCTTTGAAATAAACGCCAGGGGAGCGCACGATCTGGTTGACGATCACGCGCTCGGCACCGTTGATGATGAAGGTG
>JAAZUZ010000025.1 GCA_018623875.1 Synechococcus sp. HW_metabat.21 | reverse complement strand
CCACCGCTGATCGGCATCAGGGTCGACAGGGTGCGGCTGGCAATGCCCTGTTGGGTGGCAGCCGCCAGCTCGGCCTCATTGAGGATCGGGCTGGCGAGGTGCAAGACCGCTGCCGCAGAGGCATCCGGCTTGAGCGGAGACCCCCGCTTACCGAGATGCATCTCCAGGCTCATCACCAACTTCTCCCGCAGGGGATCAATCGGCGGGTTGGTGACCTGGGCGAAGCGCTGCTTGAAGTAGTCGTACAGCAGGTGGGGCTTATCGGAGAGCACCGCCAAGGGGATGTCATCACCCATGCAGTAGGTGGGCTCCTTGGCGGCACCTGCCATGTCCTCGATCACCAGATCGAAGTCTTCGGCGGTGAAGCCAAAGGCGGTTTGCTGCTGCAGCAGCTCAAGATCCGCGAGCTGACGCTCCTGGGTCCAGGGCAGGGCGCCCAAGCTGCGGCGATGTTCAGCGAGCCACTGGCCGTAGGGGTGACGGGACGCCACTTCCTGCTTCACATCCCAGTTGTGCAGCAGACGGCCCTTCTCGAGGTCGACCGCCAACATCTGGCCAGGGCCGAGGCGCCCCTTCTCGATGATCCGGCTTTCCTCGAGCTCGACCACGCCGGTTTCGGAGCCCATCACCACAAAACCGTCGCTGGTGATGCAGTAGCGGGCAGGGCGCAGACCGTTGCGGTCCAGGGTGGCGCCAACGCTGCGGCCATCGGCAAAGACCAGCAGGGCGGGGCCATCCCAGGGTTCCTGGGTGCAGGCCGAGTACTCGTAGAAGGCGGTGACCTCGGGCTTATCGGCCAGGGCCGGCTGATCGCGGAAGGCCTCCGGCACCAGGGTGAGCAGGCTTTCGGTGATCGGGCGACCGCTGCGGACCAGCAGTTCCAAGGTGGCGTCGAGGTTGGCGGAGTCGCTGAAGGCGGAATTCACCACCGGTTTGAGATCAGCCGCGTCATCACCCCAGACCGCATCGAGATCCGCTTCGGCCGCGCGGGCCCAGTTGAGGTTGCCGAGCAGGGTGTTGATCTCGCCGTTGTGGCCGAGCAAACGCATCGGCTGGGCCAGCGGCCAGCGGGGGAGGGTGTTGGTGCTGAAACGGCGGTGATAGACCGCGAAGCTCACCGCGAAACGCTCATCGCGGAGGTCGCCATAAAAAGCGGAGAGGACCTCCGAGCGGACCATGCCCTTGTAGACAACGGTCCGCCCGCTCAGGGAGGCGAAGTAGAGATCGCTTGGGGCCTGGCCCCAGACACTGCGGGCACGGTCACCACAACGGCGGCGCAGGCGGAACAGCAGCGCCTCGAGGGCATCACCGTCGCAGTCGGCGCTGAGCAACCACTGCTCAATCACCGGAGCGGTTCCGCGGGCGAGAGGACCCAAGACGCTGGAATCGACGGGAACGGCGCGCCAACCCAGGCTGCGCAGTCCCAAGGCCTGGGCTTCCTCATCACAAAAGGCTTTGGCCTGATCGCGCTTGCCGGCCTCGGCGGGCAAAAACACCATGCCCAAACCGCGGGTGGCCGCAGATGCAGCGGCGGCCTCGGGCCAAACCGCCTCGAGATACGACCAAGGAATGCCGCAGAGCACACCGGCGCCGTCGCCGGAGTCACCGTCGCCGCCGCAGCCACCGCGGTGCTCCATGCAGTCCAGACCACGCAGGGCCTGCTTCAGCACCCAATGGCTGGTCTCACCCTTGAGGTTCGCCAGGAAGCCAACGCCACAAGCGTCCTTCTCGCCAGCTACCTCGAGCGGAGCAGGGCTGTCGCAATGGGGCCAAACGGGACGAGAAGACAGCGACATAGCCCAGCGACAACAGGTCTATCGGTAGTAACGAAGCAGCCGGGTCGACGGCCTGGTCTGAGGCCTTCAGTCCCACCGAACCGAATGGAAGGCGACGAATCGCCCTAGACCTCGGTCCCGCTGCGAACTTCTGAATCTAAAAGCTGGACCACCTGCAACGTCAGGACGTGCTGGCGGACGGCAGCAAGCTCGCTAGCGTTTCTGGACCCAGCGGGCTGCTTCATGGCTTTCACGCCCGTTCTGGCCGCCCTCCATCCGGGAATCCCACTACTCCCGCCGCCGCCGCTTCCCGCCGAGGAACGGCCGATTCGCCAAGCGGAAGGATCCCTGATTCGATCCAACGGGCTGAGCCACCCGTCCCGCTGGCGCATCGAGCGGGGCGAGCTCTGGCTCACCCTCGAATACCTCGAGCAGCAACTCGGAGTTCAGCACTCCAGCGGCGAGAGAGGAAGCCTGCAGCTGGAGTGGTTTGGCAGCGAAATCAATCTGTCCTCCAGGCGACAACGGTCCCTCGGGGATGAGGTCGCTGTTCCGGTCTCCGACCTGATGCGCCGGGTGGGCGTCCGCTTTGCGCCCTTCGGGAAAAAGGAACTCAGCCTGGAGCTACCCGCCAGACCGCTTCAGGCGATCCGCGCCCAGGACAACGGCATCAGTGGCAAGCGGGTGGTGCTGGACCTCAGCGCCCCAGCCCTGGTGCGCAGCGACGATGGCCAACTGGCCATCAGTGCCGAGACCAGCCGCGAACAGCTACAACACCTCTCGAGGCTGGGACTGCATCCCCGCCAAGACCAAGGCTGGCTGCGGCTGAAAGCAGAAGGGGAACTCCTCACCCTGGGACGCCCCTGGCGCCTGGTGCTGGACCTTCCCAACAACACCGCCCTCACCAGCCTGAGGCGGCCCACCAGCAACAGCCAGAACTCGATGCTGGCCGCGCTGCAGCGACAAGGGTTGGTGCTCAATCGAAGGGTGGCGCGCATCAGCAACCGCCAGGTCCTGATCAACAGCGTCCAGCTCGACCCCCGCCGGGTCCCCGTCGATCTCCGCCCGCTAAACCGTGCCAACGGGATGAAGGGCCTGAGCAGCCTCAGCCAGCTAGCACGCAACGAAGCAGCTCTGATCGCCATCAATGGAGGGTTCTTCAACCGCGTCAACCGCCTCCCCCTAGGGGCGCTCAAGGACAACGGACAGTGGCTGTCAGGACCGATCCTGAACCGTGGGGCCGTGGGCTGGGGCGATGGCGAGCTTCCGCAATTCGATCGCCTGCGGCTTCAGGAAACCGTGGTCGATCAACGCCAACAACGCTGGACGCTCTCGAGCCTGAACAGCGGCTACGTGCAGAAGGGCATGGCGCGCTACACCGACGCCTGGGGACCGCGCTACCAACCCTTGACCGGGAAGGAGCAGGGCTTCGTGGTTCGCGATGGCGTCGTCCAACACCGCATTGAGGTCATTCCCCAACCCGGTATCCCGCTGCGCGCCGGGGACGTACTCCTTGTCACCCGCGGCGGCATCAAGGCCGACTGGCAACCGGGAGAGCGCCTGGTCATCAGCAGCCGCTCAACATCCGTGATCGGTGACAAGCCGTATGTGGTGGGTGGCGGACCGCTGCTGCTGCGCTCGGGGCTGGTTGCCCTCAATGGCCAGGCGGAAGGCTTCAGCCCGGGATTCATCCGCCAGGGGGCGCCGCGCACCGTGATCGCAAGCAATGGGAGGCAGCTCTGGCTGATCACCCTGCAAGGGGTCAACAACGCCGGACCGACATTGATGGAGACCGCGTTGCTGCTGAAGCAACAGGGTCTCAAGGAAGCCTTGAACCTCGATGGAGGCAGCTCCACTGGACTGGTTCTTGCGAACGTGCAGACCGTGAAAGGTCGAGGGATTGCCGGATCAGTCCACAACGGGATCGGCCTGATTCCCCGCGTCCCGATGCCGATGCCGAACCGCCCACCCGCACGGCTGGCCTCCAGCCCGCCCTGACACACTGGGCGGACCCAGCCATTCATTTGCCATGCCCAAGGGCCAAGGCATGCAACTCACCGCAGCGGCTGCCGCAGAGCTCGGCCGTCAAGCGGCCGTCGCCGGCACCCCCGGGATGATGCACCTTGACCTGGTGGATGGCACCTGCGAGCGCTGGGTGATTCGCATCCGTCCCGGCCGTCTGGCAGGCGTTCCCGTTGCCCGTGCAGACGGGATCACACTGTTTGCCCCCGGCGACCAGGGGGAGCGACTCAACACCCTCGAGCTCGACTATCGCGGCGATCTCAGCGGGGGCGGATTCCTGATCCGCACCGGCCGTGACCACCGAGTCTGCGCTTGTGGTGCGGCCTTTGGCCCCGCTGACGAACCCTCTATGGGTGCCAGCACCTCGACAAAGTAATGTGGCGGATTGTCGAAACGGTCGGCTCTCCGACCTCGCTTCCGGCCCCTCGAAAACTCCCGGCCCTCGATGCCCACGATTCAGCAGCTGATCCGCAGTGAGCGGACGCGCCTTACCCGCAAGACCAAGTCGCCCGCACTGCGCTCCTGCCCTGAGCGCCGTGGTGTCTGCACCCGCGTGTACACCTCAACCCCCAAGAAGCCGAACTCGGCTCTGCGGAAGGTGGCTCGTGTGCGCCTGACCTCCGGCTTCGAGGTGACTGCCTATATCCCCGGTATTGGCCACAACCTCCAGGAACACTCCGTGGTGATGATCCGCGGTGGTCGTGTGAAGGACCTCCCCGGTGTCCGCTACCACATCATTCGCGGCACTCTGGATACCGCTGGTGTGAAGGACCGTCGTCAGTCCCGCTCCAAGTACGGCGCCAAAGCCCCCAAGGATTGATCTCCTTACGTCGCTCGTTTCTGACTTCCTCCCCTTAGCTCTATGTCACGCCGCAACGCCGCTGAGAAGCGCCCGGTTCTCCCCGATCCTCAGTTCAACAGCCGTCTGGCAACCATGATGGTTGCTCGGCTGATGAAGCACGGCAAGAAGTCCACCGCCCAGCGGATTCTTTCCGACGCCTTCACGCTGATCAACGAGCGGACCGGCAGTGACGCCCTCGAGCTGTTCGAGACCGCAGTGAAGAACGCCACTCCCCTCGTGGAAGTGCGCGCTCGTCGCGTCGGTGGCGCCACCTATCAGGTGCCCATGGAAGTGCGTCAGGAGCGCGGCACCGCCATGGCCCTGCGTTGGCTGGTGAACTTCTCCCGCGCCCGCAACGGCCGCAGCATGGCCCAGAAGCTGGCCGGCGAACTGATGGATGCCGCCAACGAAGCCGGCAGCGCTGTCCGCAAGCGCGAAGAGACCCACAAGATGGCCGAAGCCAACAAGGCCTTCGCCCACTACCGCTACTAAGCCTCACCGGCAGGGCCGCGAGCGGTCCTGCTGCATCTCGGGTCGGGTGAGACCGACTTGTAGAGTGACGCCCGCTTTTTTGTCGATCCCACCCTCCGGAGACCTGCCCCGTGGCTCGCGCTATTCCCCTGGAACGCGTCAGGAATATTGGTATTGCGGCACACATTGATGCCGGCAAAACCACCACCACTGAACGAATCCTGTTTTATTCAGGTGTGGTGCACAAGATCGGTGAGGTGCACGATGGCGCCGCCGTGACCGACTGGATGGCCCAAGAGCGCGAGCGGGGCATCACCATCACCGCGGCTGCCATTTCCACCAGCTGGAAAGACCACCGGATCAACATCATTGATACCCCTGGTCACGTGGACTTCACCATCGAGGTGGAGCGTTCCATGCGGGTGCTGGACGGCGTGATCGCCGTGTTCTGCGCCGTGGGTGGTGTTCAGCCCCAGTCAGAAACCGTCTGGCGCCAAGCGGATCGCTACAGCGTTCCCCGCATGGTGTTCGTCAACAAGATGGACCGCACCGGCGCTGACTTCCTGAAGGTGCACGGTCAGATCAAGGACCGCCTGAAGGCCAACGCTGTTCCCATCCAGCTGCCCATCGGTGCTGAAGGCGAGCTGAGCGGCATCATCGACCTCGTCAAGAACCGCGCGTTCATCTACAAGGACGACCTCGGCAAGGACATCGAAGAGACCGATGTGCCGGCCGACATGAAGGATCTCGTCGAGGAGTGGCGCGCCACCCTGATGGAGACCGTCGCTGAAACCGATGAAGCTCTGATCGAGAAGTTCCTTGAGGAGGGTGAACTCTCCGAGGCTGAGCTGATCAAGGGCATCCGCGAAGGCGTGCTGAAGCACGGTCTGGTGCCGGTTCTGTGTGGCTCGGCCTTCAAGAACAAAGGTGTGCAGCTGCTGCTCGACGCCGTCGTCGACTACCTGCCCGCTCCTGTGGACGTGCCCCCGATCCAGGGCATCCTCCCCAACGGCGACGAGGCGGTCCGCCCCTCGGACGACAACGCACCCTTCAGCGCCCTGGCGTTCAAGGTGATGGCCGATCCCTTCGGCAAGCTGACCTTCATCCGGATGTACTCCGGTGTGCTTCAGAAGGGCAGCTACATCCTGAACTCCACCAAGGACAAGAAGGAGCGCATTTCCCGTCTGATCGTGCTCAAGGCGGACGACCGCGAGGAAGTCGACGAGCTCCGTGCAGGTGACCTCGGTGCTGTTCTGGGCCTCAAGAACACCACCACCGGCGACACCCTCTGCGTCGATTCCGATCCGATCATTCTGGAATCGCTCTACATCCCCGAGCCCGTGATCTCGGTGGCAGTGGAGCCCAAAACCAAGGGCGACATGGAGAAACTCTCCAAGGCCCTGCAGTCCCTCTCTGAGGAAGACCCCACCTTCCGGGTCTCCACCGATCCGGAGACCAGCCAAACCGTGATCGCCGGCATGGGCGAACTCCACCTGGAAATCCTGGTGGACCGCATGCTTCGCGAATTCAAGGTGGAAGCCAACATCGGCGCCCCTCAGGTGTCTTATCGCGAAACCATTCGCCAGAGCGCCAAGGGCGAGGGCAAATTTGCCCGCCAAACCGGTGGTAAGGGCCAATACGGCCACGTGGTGATCGAAATGGAGCCCGGCGAGCCGGGCACCGGGTTCGAGTTCGTCAACAAGATTGTTGGCGGTGTCGTTCCCAAGGAGTACATCGGTCCGGCCGAGGCCGGCATGAAGGAAACCTGCCAGTCCGGCGTGATTGCCGGTTTCCCCTTGATCGATGTCAAGGTCACCATGGTCGACGGGTCGTACCATGACGTCGACTCGTCGGAGATGGCGTTCAAAATCGCCGGCTCCATGGCCTTCAAGGACGGCGTCAAGAAGTGCAATCCTGTACTTCTTGAGCCCATGATGAAGGTCGAAGTTGAGGTTCCTGAGGACTTCCTCGGAAGCGTCATCGGTGACCTCTCATCGCGCCGCGGTCAGGTTGAAGGACAGTCCATCGATGATGGTCAGTCCAAGGTCCAGTCCAAGGTGCCCCTGGCCGAGATGTTCGGCTACGCCACCCAGCTCCGATCCATGACCCAGGGTCGGGGTATCTTCTCGATGGAATTCAGCCATTACGAGGAAGTTCCTCGCAATGTGGCAGAAGCCATCATCTCCAAGAATCAGGGCAATTCCTGATCTTTTTCCTACCCATTCACCCCCCGATTCTTTTTAATCATGGCTCGCGAGAAGTTCGAAAGGAATAAGCCTCACGTCAACATCGGCACCATCGGCCACGTTGACCACGGCAAGACCACCCTCACCGCCGCCATCACCAACGTGCTGGCCAAGAAGGGTCAGGCACAGGTGCAGAACTACGCCGACATCGACGGTGCACCTGAAGAGCGTGAGCGCGGTATCACCATCAACACCGCTCACGTTGAGTACGAGACCGAGGGTCGTCACTACGCCCACGTGGACTGCCCCGGCCACGCGGACTACGTGAAGAACATGATCACCGGTGCGGCCCAAATGGACGGCGCCATCCTGGTGTGCGCCGCCACCGACGGCCCCATGGCTCAAACCAAGGAGCACATCCTGCTGGCTAAGCAGGTGGGCGTTCCCGCTCTGGTGGTTGCACTGAACAAGTGCGACATGGTCGACGACGAGGAAATCCTCGAGCTCGTCGAAATGGAAATCCGTGAGCTGCTGAGCAGCTACGACTTCCCCGGCGATGACATCCCCGTCATCAAAGTCTCTGGTCTGAAGGCCATCGAAGGCGACGCCGAGTGGGAAGGCAAGATCGACGAGCTGATGGCCGCTGTTGACAGCGCCATCCCCGAGCCTGAGCGTGAGGTCGACAAGCCCTTCCTGATGGCTGTCGAAGACGTCTTCTCCATCACCGGTCGCGGCACCGTCGCCACCGGCCGCATCGAGCGCGGTGTGGTCAAGGTGGGTGAGGAAATCGAGATTGTGGGTATCAAGGACACCCGCAAGACCACCGTCACCGGTGTGGAAATGTTCCGCAAGCTGCTCGACGAGGGCATGGCCGGCGACAACGTGGGTCTGCTGCTCCGCGGCATCCAGAAGGAAGACATCGAGCGCGGCATGGTGCTCGTGAAGCCCGGCTCCATCACTCCTCACACCAAGTTCGAGGGTGAGGTCTACGTGCTGAAGAAGGAAGAAGGCGGCCGCCACACCCCCTTCTTCGCTGGCTACCGCCCGCAGTTCTACATCCGTACGACCGACGTGACCGGTCAGATCACCGCTTTCACCGCCGACGACGGCTCCAACGTGGAAATGGTGATGCCCGGTGACCGCATCAAGATGACCGGCGAGCTGATCTGCCCCGTCGCCATCGAGCAAGGCATGCGCTTCGCTATCCGCGAAGGCGGCCGCACCATCGGTGCTGGCGTGGTCTCCAAGATCATCGCCTGATCCTGCTGATCCGGCCTCGGCCGTGATCTAGGGTTGAGGGGTGGAGCGCGTCTCCACCCCTCTCTCATGCACCTCGACAATCCAGCTGCTTTGGGTTTGTTCCGGTTCCCCGGCACCCAGCGCTTCCCTTCCTGCGCCTTCATCCATCAAGGATCAAGCCAGAACCGTTGAACGCTTAACGACGTCAGACACTCCATGTCCACCGCTATTGCCCAGCAGAAGATCCGCATCCGCCTGAAGGCGTTTGATCGCCGCATGCTGGATCTGTCCTGCGAAAAAATCATCGAAACGGCTGATCACACCGCTGCAACTGCGATCGGTCCGATTCCCCTGCCCACCAAGCGCAAGATCTATTGCGTGCTGCGCTCGCCTCACGTGGACAAGGACTCCCGTGAGCACTTCGAGACCCGCACCCACCGCCGGATCATCGATATCTACAGCCCCTCGGCCAAGACCATCGACGCGCTGATGAAGCTGGACCTGCCCAGCGGCGTTGACATCGAAGTCAAGCTCTGATTCCTAGCCACCGCAGCTGGATCTCTTAAACCCGCCCCAAGGCGGGTTTTTTTGTGTGTTCGAACCACACGAAGCCGAAACACTGCTGCCTAGGATTCGCCCTCCAAAGGCGCAGGTGCAACAACGTGACGCAACTGGCCGTGAGAGAGCTGCCGCTGTTCCCGCTGCCGGATGTGGTGCTCTTCCCCCAGGAAGTGCTGCCGTTGCACATCTTTGAGCCGAGATACCGGATGATGCTGCGCACGGTCCTTGAAAGCGACCGGCGCTTTGGTGTAGTCCGCTGGGACCCCCAGGAAGGAACAATGGCCAGCGTGGGCTGTTGCGCAGAAATCCTGCAGTGCCAGACCCAAGACGACGACCGGAGCAACATCGTCACGATGGGGCAGCAGCGCTTCAGGCTGCTGGAGGTGGTACGCGAGGCACCCTTCAAGGTCGGTCTGGTCAGTTGGATTGAAGACGAGCAACCCGAAGACCACAGCCAACTGCAAGAGCTCTCCGGAGAAGTCAGTGGTGCCCTGAAAGACGTGGTCGAGCTCACCGGCAAGCTGATGGGCAAGCCCACGAGCCTCCCCAGCGACCTACCCGATCTACCGCGGGAACTCTCCTATTGGATTGGCTCGCATCTGGGGGGGCCCGTCGCCGATCAACAGCAGGCCCTGCTGGAGATCACGAACACCGAAGAACGGCTGCGCCAAGAGTTCGAACTGCTGGATGAGACCCGCCGCCAGCTGGCCGCCCGCACCGTCTTGGAATCAACCCTGCGGGACCTGAAGACCGGCGAGAGCGAGGACAACTGAGATGACCAGCACCGCCGTTTTGGCGCTGCTCACCCCCTGGGCGAGCGGCGTGATGCTGACCGTCGCGATTGCGGCTGTCCTGCTCTTGATTGGCCTCGCGATTTGGTCCTCCCGAGACCGCGCCTTCGAGAGCACCGCCAGCGTGGCCGAGGCCTACGACCGCTGGACCGATGACCAGCTGCTGGAGCGACTTTGGGGCGATCATGTGCACCTCGGCCACTACGGCTCCCCGCCGAGGACCAGGGATTTCCGAGCCGCCAAGGCGGACTTCGTCCATGAGCTAGTCCGATGGAGTGGCCTGGATCAACTTCCCCCGGGCAGCACCGTTCTGGATGTGGGTTGCGGCATTGGTGGCAGTGCCCGGATCCTGGCCCGCGACTACGGCCTGAATGTGCTCGGCATCAGCATCAGCCCAGGACAAATCCAGCGGGCCCAGCAGCTCACACCCGAGGGCCTGAGCTGCCGCTTCGCCGTCATGAATGCCCTGGATCTACAGCTGGAGAACGCCAGTTTTGATGCGGTCTGGAGCGTGGAAGCGGGTCCCCACATGCCCGACAAGCAGCGCTACGCCGATGAACTGCTGCGCGTGCTCAAACCCGGTGGCCTGCTAGCCGTGGCCGACTGGAACCGCCGCGATCCCGAGGTCAAGCCCCTGAACCGCAAGGAACGCTGGGTGATGCACCAACTCCTCGTGCAGTGGGCCCACCCTGAATTCGCCAGCATCCCTGGATTTCGCCGCAACCTCGAGCAGAGCCGCTGGAGCAGCGGCTCCCTCGTGGAAACGGCGGATTGGAGCCGCGAAACCCTGCCCTCCTGGATCGAATCGATTCTCGAAGGCGTCCGCCGTCCCGGCGCGGTGTTGGGCCTTGGTCCCAAAGCCGTCTTGATGGGCCTGCGGGAGTCGCCGACCCTGCTGCTCATGCACTGGGGCTTCGCCACCGGAATGATGCAGTTCGGCGTCTTCCGGACCCGCAAGCCGGCGGCCTAGAGCAAGGTCATCGGGTAAGCGCCAAAGACCGCCAGGTGCTCGCAGAGGGGCTTGAGTTCCTCCATGGCCTGGTGCAGGGGCTCCGCTCCTTCAGGAAGCTCCAGGTCCACAAAAAAGATGTATTCGCCCATCTCCCGCTTGGAGGGCCGGGACTCGATCCGGCTCATGTTCAAGCCGCGGTGGGCAAAACAGGCCAGGGCCTGGAGCAGGGCACCGGGCTGATTGGCCTGCAGCGAGAAGGCCAAGCTGGCCAGCTCCCCTTGCCAGTTGCGCTCCCCTTGGCGGAGCAGCAAGAAGCGGGTGCAGTTGCCCGGCACATCGTTGATCGGATAGGCCAGCTGCTCGAGCCCATGCTCCTTGGCAGCCTGCTGGGAGGCGATAGCCGCGCGGAAATGACTACCGGCCACCATCCGCGCCGCCTCGGCGGTGGAGCTGGTGGGCAGCTGCAGGGCATTGGGCAGATTGGTGCTCAGCCAGAGGCTGCATTGCGCCAAAGCCTGGGGGTGGGAGAGCACTTCACTGACCCCCTCGACGCTGCCGCTGCCGACCAGGGCGTGGCGAATGGGCAAGACCACCGCTCGGGCAATTTCCAGCTCAGGGTGCTCCCAGAGGGCATCCAGGCAAGCGGTGACGCCGCCTTCGACCGAGTTCTCGACGGGAACCACCGCCGCCTCAACCCGGCCCGCCGCCAGGGCCTGGATCACCGCGCGGATGCCCGTCTGGGGAAGCAGTTCAGGCGCCTCCCACTGCTCGAGCGTCGCGAAAGCCTGGGCCGCCTGCTCCCCATAGGTGCCCACCGGGCCAAGAAAAGCAATGCGCATGGGGCTGATCGGGCCGTGCTCGATAGGATCATGGCGCCCCGGCCGCCTTCTGATGCCCCTGGCCTTCAGTGCCAGTCAAGCGTTGCAGTTGCCGGTGCAGCAAAACGCCGACCGTCTGGGTGCCTACCTGGACGACGAAGAGCAGGTCATTGAGGCCCTGCTCGAAGCCCAACAGCTCGCCACGATTGCACCTGGGCGCTACCGCTACACGGTCACCAAACTGCAGGTCTTTCAGCTGCAAATCCAACCTGTCGTTGAGCTCGTCGCCCGCCGCAGCCCCAACCGCATCGAACTCGAAGCCATCGACTGCCAGCTCGAAGGCCTCGGGGTCGTCGATGATTTCCAACTCAGCCTGGGCTCCTGGCTGGAAGCACGGGACGGTGCCTTGGTGGGTGAGGCCAGCCTGGCGGTGAGCGTCAGTCAACCCAGCCTGCTGAAACTGATCCCGGCCAAGGTGCTCGAGGCCACCGGCCGCTCCCTACTCGCCGGCATCCTGCTGGGCATCAAAACTCGGGTGGGACAGCAATTAATCAGCGATTTCCAGCGCTGGTGTGCTCAGCACGCGATCAACCCGGCCAGCGCCAAGAGCTAGGCAGCCAGAACCTTCCGCAGAAAACTGCGGCGATGCAGGACGGTCGGCCCCAGTTCAAGCACAGCCGCCCGGTGCTGCGCCGTCCCATAGCCCGCGTGGCGCTCAAAGCCATAACCAGGGAATCGCTGGGCAAGACGCACCAAGAGGGCATCGCGAGCCTGCTTCGCCAAAACACTGGCCGCCGCAATCTCCAGGTGCTCGCTATCACCGCGCACCACGGTCTCCTGGGAACCCGCCCAAAGACGCAGGGGCAGGTTCCCATCCACCAAGACATGGGCCGGAGCCGGGGAGCCCAGGCGCTGCAGCGCCCGAACCATCGCCCGTTCGGTCGCGCTGCGAATGCCAAAGCGATCGATCTCGAGGGCAGAAGCCTGCCCAAGGGCCCAGGACTCCGCCTGCTCAAGGATGAAGGGCACCAGCTGGGCCCGGCGCTTGGGCGAGAGGGCCTTGCTGTCGGTCAAGCCCGCCGCGGCCAAGGCCTCGCGAGCGGGGTCGCTCAAAACCACGGCCCCGGCAAAGACAGGGCCAAACCAGCAGCCCCGTCCGACTTCATCGACTCCAGCGATCCGCATCGCCGCTTCAGGCCTCAGTCGCTGGCCGACGAACGGCGGCGGCGGCGGCGGGGCTCACCGTTGTCCTCAGCCTCCTCTGCAGGTGGGGCCGAGACCACAGCGACCGTTGCCGCGGGCGCTTCGGTCACGGCAACGGTCGCTGCGGCTGCACTGCTGCGGCTCCGAGTGCGCGTGCGACCCGTCCGTGCAGGCGCCTCTTCGTCCTGGGACGCCGTGGTGGCAGCTGTATCGGTGATCGCGACCGTGGTCACAGGTGAGTCCGTGACCGCCACTTCCGTGATCGAGACGGTGGGCAGGGGGGTGATTGCCACGCCCGTGGGCTCGGTCTGGGCGACAGCGACCGGAGCAGGAGCCGGGGCGGCGCCGTTGGCGTTGGCGTTATTGCCGCCGCGACCGCGGCGGCGGCGGCGGGGACCGGCGGCGGCCAACTGCTGACGGGCCTCTTCGAGGACAGCTTCAGCGTCTTGCCCCGGACGCACGACACGCACCATCAGGTTGTCGGGATTGGGAGCCGGATCCAGCAGGAGCGCCGGGTTCAGGCCCAGCCAGCCATAGACCATTTCCTGTTCAGGCTCCATCGGAACAGCCACCAGTTCCGGTTCAGGCCGGCGGTTATGGCCCTCCGAGCTGCTGCTGGCCTGAGGGGAGGCGTCGGCTTGGGCCGTAGCCACCGCAGCACCGTCGTCATAGGCAGTGGTGCTGTCGGCATCAGAACTGCGTCCACCGCGACCGCGACCGCGGCGACGGCCACCACTACCGCCCTCCAGAGCTGCAGGGGTCGAGGCTTCGGCACGGGCCGAGGCGGCGGAACGCACCAAACCGGAGACGCTGGCCAGCGGCTGAAGCGTGTCTTGTCCGGGGAGAACCACCACATGACCCAAGCCACCACAACTGGGGCAGGCCCGGCCGAAGAGCTCGTAGATGTTCTGGCCCTGGCGTTTGCGGGTGAGCTCCACCAAGCCCAGCTCGCTGATCTGTGCAATCTGGGGCCGGGCCGAATCGGAGCGCACTTCGGAGGTGAAGTGCTCGAGCAGTTGCAGCTGATCGCGGCGGGACTCCATGTCGATGAAGTCGATGATCACCACGCCACCGATGTTGCGCAGTTTCAGCTGACGAGCAATCTCGGTTGCCGCCTCGTAGTTGGTCCAAAGCACCGTCTCGCGGGCATTGGCCGAGCGGGTGAAGGACCCCGAGTTGACGTCGATCACCGTCAGGGCCTCGGTGGGCTCGATGATCACGTAACCGCCGGAAGGCAGATCCACCCGAGGCTTGAGGGCATCGCGAATGGCCGCGTTGACCTTGTAGTGCTCCAGGATCTCGGAGGGCTCGCTGTGGTGCTCCACCAGCACCGGCTGGGGATCGCTGCCCAGGAACGTCTTGACCCGGGAGACCGCATCCGGAGCGTCCACCACAATCCGGGCCACCTCAGGGGTGTAGTGGTCGCGCAGGATCCGGTGGATGAAATCGTCGTCGCGGTTCAGCAGAACCGGCGGCGTCGCGGATTCAGCGGCCGTCTGGATGGCTTCCCACTGGCGCAGGAGCGCCTCGAGGTCATCGATCAGCAGCTCTTCGCTGATGCCTTCGGCCTCGGTCCGGATCAGCAAGCCTGCACCGGGGGGCTTGATCAAGACACCAAGGGCACGCAGGCGGTTGCGCTCGCTCTCAGCGGTAATCCGGCGCGAGATGTTCACCCCTTGGCCATGGGGCTGAAGCACCAGGAACCGGCCGGGGAGGGTGAGATTGCCCGTCAGGCGAGGCCCCTTCGTT
>JAAZUZ010000146.1 GCA_018623875.1 Synechococcus sp. HW_metabat.21 | reverse complement strand
TGCGCCAGCCGCCCGGAGCCTTTGACTTGCGTATCGACGCGGCGGAGGCTGCAGGCCTGAGCGCCGCCTTGGCAGACCTGCTGACCGCGGGGCGTCCCTGGCGTCTCTGCCGGGAGCAATTAATTGCGGCCTATCCCGCCGAGAAGCGGCAGCGGCGGGAGCGCTTCGCTGAGGTCATGGCCGGTCAGCGGGAGTACAGCGCCGAGGAGCTCGACGCGGAGTTGGCCGATCTGCGCCGGACCCTGGCGGTGCTTGGCGCGGCAGATGAGCAGGAGCTCAGCGCCGATCAATTTCTGGACCTCTTGCGCCAAAAAGCCCGACTGCTGGAGCAGCCGGGCCAGGGGGAGGGGGAGTCCGATCTGGCGGAGGCGATCCGCCGTCAATTGCAGGCTTAGCCGCTGTAGCGGGCTTCGCGAACGCGCTTCGCCCAGCCCAGCTTGCGCAGCAGCTTGATGTGCTGCCAAGTGATGTCGAACTCAAACCAGCGCAGGCCGTGGCGGGCGCTGGAGGGGTGGGCGTGGTGGTTGTTGTGCCAGCCCTCGCCAAAGCTCAAAATCGCCACCCACCAGCAGTTGCGGGACAGGTCAGGGCAGTCGAAATTGCGGTAGCCGAAGGCGTGGGTGGCGGAGTTCACCAGCCAGGTCACGTGATAGACGAGCACCAGGCGCAGGGGGATGGCCCAGAGAACCAGTCCCAGGCCGCCGCCGTGCACTTGTGCGGCGTTGCCATACCAGTAGAGAGCGGCGCCCAGGGGGATCTGCAGCAGCAGGAACCAGCGGTCCAGCCAGCGGTAGAGCGGGTCCTGGAGCATGTCGCCGGTAAAGCGATGGATCTCCTTGATCGCAGGGATCTCATGGAGCATCCAATCGCTGTGGGCCCACCAGAGACCGCGGGCAGCGTCGTGGTGGTCGTTGGGCTGGTCGGAGAACTTGTGGTGGTGACGGTGCAAGCCGACCCACTCGATCGGACCGCTCTGGCAGGCCAGGGTGCCCATGACGACAAGGACGCGCTCCACCCACTTGGGCGCGACAAAACTGCGGTGGGCCACCAAACGGTGCAGGCCCAGGGTGACGCCGATGACGGTGGTCCAGTACAGGACTGCGAGCACGGCAACGCCTTGCCAGCTCCAGTACTGCGGCAGCAGCGCAAAGACAGCGCCGATGTGGATCGCCAGCATGAAGCCGGTGGTCCCTGACTTGTATTTCCTCTGACTACGGGGAAGTTGGGCGCGGGGCACCACCAGAGCGGCGCGCATCCGAGCCTCCTGGGCCGCCGTGTACCCATTGGAGCCGCTGGCTTGGCCTGCCCCGTCGCGTTGAGAGGCGGCCGCCGTAGCGGTGTCGTGGGCTAGGACCAAAGTGAACTCCTGAAGGGGGCGCAGGCGTCGGGTCGCTGGGGTGCTCCAACGGGGGAGCCTGCGCACCAATGGCCTGGGATGTCGGTCTGCAGCGAAGGGCTGTAGTCAAAACATCAGTCCGAAAAATCTAGACGGCTGGCCCACCGGCACGCGGGAGCAGCATGGGTTCATCTGTGCATTGCCATGACCTCTCCCCACCAGGCCTGGGCTGCTGATCAATTGGCGCTCGCCCTTGCGCGGACGGCGCCGGTGGCCGAGCAGCGGCGGGCGGGAATCAAGCCCCGGTTGCAGCGGGTGCTCGATGCCTTCGCCGCGGAACGCCTTGGGGTGCACCATTTTGCTTCCGTCAGTGGCTACGGCCATGGGGACCTGGGACGGGAGGTGCTGGATCGGGTCTTTGCCCGGGTTTTGCAGGCCGAGGCCGCCGCGGTGCGCCTGCAATTCGTGAGCGGAACCCACGCCATCGCGGCTGCCCTCTATGGCGTGCTGCGGCCGGGCGATCGGCTGTTGGCCCTGACTGGTCGCCCCTACGACACCTTGGAAGAGGTCATCGGCATCCGAGGGGAGGGCCAGGGGTCCTTGGCGGAATTTGGGGTCGCTTACGACGAGCTGGACCTCCTGCCCGATGGCAGCGTCGATGAGGCGGGCATCGCGGAGGCGTTGGCGCAGCCCACCCGCATGGTGTTGATCCAGCGCAGCTGCGGCTACAGCTGGCGCCCTTCGCTGACCGTGGCTCAGATCGGCCGGCTGGTGGAGCGGGTGAAGGCGGTTCAGCCCGGTTGTTTGGTCTTCGTCGACAACTGCTACGGCGAGTTGGTGGAGCTGCAGGAGCCCACCGCCGTCGGGGCGGACCTGATGGCGGGCTCCTTGATCAAGAACCTCGGCGGCACGATTGCCCCCACCGGTGGTTATGTCGCTGGCCGCGAGGAGCTGGTGGAGCAGGCCTGCTGCCGGCTCACCGCACCGGGGATCGGCAGTGAAGGGGGCACGGGCTTTGACCTCCATCGCCTTCTTTTCCAAGGACTCTTTTTGGCGCCGCAGATGGTGACGGAGGCGCTGCTCTGCGCAGAGCTCACCGCGGCGGTCTTCGACGGCTTGGGCTATGCGGTCAAGCCCCTGGTGGGTGGTGTCCGCAGTGATGTGATTCAGGCGGTGCGCCTGGAGTCCCCCGAGCCGCTGAAGGCGGTCTGCCGCGCGTTTCAGACCTGCTCGCCCGTGGGCTCCTATCTCGATCCGATTCCCGCGCCGATGCCGGGATACGCCAGTGAATTGGTGATGGCCGGGGGAACGTTTATCGACGGCAGCACCAGCGAGTTCTCCGCCGATGGCCCCCTGCGGGAGCCCTATGTCCTGTATGCCCAGGGCGGCACAACCCAGGCCCACGCGGAGCTCGCCCTCGAGCGGGCCCTGTTGGCCTTGGCTGAATCCCATTACAAGGGTGGCCCTGGGAACAGCCGCACCCCCGCAAATTCGACAGACTGAGGCTCACCTTTCGCTGCGGCGCGGCCCATGGGTCTGCACTATCCCGATGACTGCCGTTACTCGGACAGTCACGAGTACGTGAAGTCCGAAGGCGAGCTGGTGCGCGTCGGCATCAGCGCCTTTGCGGTTGATCAGCTCGGCGACATCGTCTTCGTCGAGTTGCCCGAGGTGGGCGACAGCCTGACCCAAGGCTCCAGCTTCGGTTCGGTGGAGTCGGTGAAGGCGGTCGAGGACATGCTCTCCCCGATCGACGGGACGGTGGAGGCCCGCAATGAAGCGGTCCTGGCGAGCCCGGAGGAGCTCCAGAACGATCCCTATGGCGAGGGTTGGTTGCTGTTGGTCCGCCCTTCGGCTCCCGCCCAGGTTGATGCTCTGATGGACGCGGCCAGCTACGGCGCCAAGGTCGACGGTCACTGATGGAGTTGAGCGCCTTTGTTCAGCGCCACATCGGTCCGACCCCGGCCGAGCAGCAGACGATGCTGCGGGACCTGGGGCTGACTGATCTGGAGTCCCTGGTGCGCCAGGTGGTCCCTGAGCCGATACGCCTCGAGCCCGCCGAGGCTCTCGAGGGGTTGCCTACGGGTTGTCAGGAGGCCCAGGCGCTGACGGAGCTCCAGCAGATCGCGGCCGCCAACGATGTGCGCCGCTCGCTGATCGGCCTGGGCTACTACGGCTGCATTACCCCGGCGCTGATCCAGCGTCACGTCTTCGAGAACCCGGCCTGGTACACGGCCTACACCCCCTATCAAGCGGAGATCAGCCAGGGGCGGCTGGAGGCGCTGCTCAATTTCCAGACCCTGATCAGCGAGCTCACGGGCCTGCCGATCGCCAACGCCTCATTGCTGGATGAGGCCACGGCAGCGGCCGAAGCGATGGCCCTGAGCCTGGGGGCCTGCCGCAACCGCAACGCCCGCCGTTTCCTGGTGGATGAGGCGGTCTTCCCGCAGACCTGGGCGGTCCTGGAGACCCGGGCGGAACCGCTGGAGCTCGTCCTGGAGCGGGTCAAGCCCCAGGAGCTCGTGGACCGTCCTGAGGCCTTTAGCGATGCCTTCGGTCTGCTGTTGCAGTTGCCCGGCAGCTCCGGCGCCCTCTGGCACCCCGGCGGCGTCATTGCGGCGGCACGCGACGCGGGCGTGATCGTGACGGCCGCTGTCGACCCCATGGCCCAGGTGCTGATGGCACCGGTGGCCGAACTGGGGGTCGAGATTGCGGTGGGCAGTACCCAGCGCCTGGGGATCCCTTTGGGATTTGGCGGACCCCATGCGGCTTTCTTTGCCACCACCCCTGCCCACCAGCGCAAGATCCCCGGGCGCCTGGTGGGGCAGTCGGTGGATGCCGAGGGCCATCCGGCGCTGCGCTTGGCCCTGCAGACCCGCGAGCAGCACATTCGCCGGGACAAGGCCACCAGCAACATCTGCACCGCCCAGGTTCTGCTGGCGGTGATGGCCAGCTTCTACGCGGTGCACCACGGTCCCGATGGCCTTACGGCGATCGCTCGCCGCTTGGTGTTGCTGCGGGAGTTGCTGCGTCGCGGGCTGGACACCCTGGGGCACCCCGCCGAGCTGGCGCCCGGCTTGGACACCCTGCGGGTGCGCTGCGCCGATGGGGCGGAATTGATTGCTCGGGCAGCGGCAGAGGGCTTCAACCTGCGCCCCGAGAGTGACGGCTTTGCGATCAGCCTCGATGAGCTGAGCGACCGCGACGAGCTGCAACGGCTGCTCTCCGCCCTGGCGGTTC
>JAAZUZ010000145.1 GCA_018623875.1 Synechococcus sp. HW_metabat.21 | reverse complement strand
GTCCTTCGCCATGCGGCGCAGAAGCTGCTCAGCCAAGGCGGTGTGCTGGATCTCGCGGCCGCGGAAGATCACGGTGCATTTGACCTTGTCGCCGGCTTTCAGGAAGCGAGAGGCCTGACCGAGCCGCACGTCGTAGTCGTGCTGGTCGATCTTGTAGCGCATCTTGACCTCTTTGACTTCGGTCTGGTGCGACTTTTTCTTGGCTTCTTTGGCCTTCTTTTCCTGCTCGAACTTGAACTTGCCGTAGTCCATGATCCGGCAGACCGGTGGGTCAGCCTTTTCACTCACGAGCACCAAGTCCAGCTCGCGGTCCTTGGCGACGTCGAGCGCCTCTTCCCTTGAGATCACTCCCAGCTGACTGCCGTCGGCATCGACCACCCGGAGCTGGGGGTAATTGATGCGGTCGTTGATGTTGGGGAGCTCCCGGACAGGAGCACGGCGGTCAAAACGAGGACGGGGTGGCATTCAGACGGGCGAGAGGACGGAAAAACAGTTGCTGTTCACCGTTCACCCTAGGACGTGCTCGATCGCGGACAAGGCCCGCTCCAGTGGATCGTCGTCTTGGGCCGGTGCATCCAGCCAAAGGGGTTGATGCTGGCGGCGAAACCAGGTTCGTTGGCGTTTGGCGAATTGCTGGGTGCGTTTGGTGGTCTGTGCGATGGCCTGCTCCTCGTTCAACTCACCGCGCAGCAGGCCGGCCGCTTCTGCGTAGCCGATGGTGTCCAGCAATGGACAGTCCGCGCCGTAGCGCTGTTGGAGCGCTTGTGTTTCAGCCACCAAGCCATCGCTGTAGAGCGCATGGCTCCGCTGGGCAATGCGTTGTTTGAGGTTGCTGGGGTTGAGCCCCAGCTCCAGGACGCGCCAGGGCGGGGGATTGGAGCCCTGTTGTTGGCTAAGAGGCCGGCCCGTCGCATAAAGGACCTCAAGGGCGCGCTGGGTGCGGACGGCGTCGTTGGCCATGATTCGTTCAGCAGCGCTTGGATCCGCTTGGCGCAGCAGGGCGTAGCACTGGTTCTGGCCTAAGGCCTCCAGCTCTGCCCGAAGTCTTGGTTGCGGCGGCACTGCCGGTGGAGTCATCCCCTGTGTGATGGCCTTGATGTAGAGACCGCTGCCCCCCACGAGAAAGGCCACACCGCGCCGCTGGTGTTCCGCGGCGATCGCCCGGTCGGCTTCCTGGCGGAACTCCTGCAAATTGATGGGTTGATTGGGAGCCCGCAGGTCCAGCAGCTCATGGCGAACGGCGGCCCGTTGCTCGGCTGTCGGTTTGGCCGTGCCGATCGTCATGTCCTTGTAGAGCTGCCGTGAATCGACGGACAACACAGCGAGGTCAAGGGCCTTGGCAATCTCAATGCCAAGTGCGGTTTTGCCGCTGGCCGTTGGCCCCATTAAGGCGATGACGAGGGGCTGACTGGATGGACTCATCTCCGCACTTTGCCGGGTGACTCGCAAACCGAGGGGTGCCCCCCTTGCCGAAATTGCTCCTCTGTGGCCCCTACAAGCGCCTCTATTGCATCGGTGGTAAATTGACCTCTAAAGGCTGGTCTCTGCTCGGCTTTTTGCCCTTGTCGAGCCTCCTGCAGGAGAGGCTCAGCCCCTGCCGGATTCCATGAGCGAAGCCACGAAAGTTCAGGCTGCCTACGGCGCCGAGCAGATCCAGGTCCTGGAGGGCTTGGAGCCGGTCCGGAAGCGCCCTGGGATGTACATCGGCTCCACCGGGCCGAGGGGCTTGCACCACCTGGTCTATGAGGTGGTGGACAACTCCGTTGACGAAGCCCTCGCTGGGCATTGCAACGAGATCCGGGTTGCGATTGAAGAGGACGGCAGCTGCTCCGTTGGCGATAACGGCCGCGGCATTCCGACGGATGTCCACCCCAAAACAGGTAAGAGCGCCCTTGAAACCGTTCTGACGGTTCTCCACGCCGGAGGCAAGTTTGGAGCCGGCGGCTACAAGGTGTCCGGCGGTCTCCACGGTGTTGGTGTCTCTGTGGTCAACGCCCTTTCCGAATGGGTTGAGGTTGTTGTTTACCGCCAGGGCAAAGAGCACCGTCAGCGCTTTGAACGGGGTGCTCCGATTGGCAGCTTGGGTATTGAGCCGGGAGCCGATCCCAGCCGGACCGGAACCACGGTGCGTTTCAAGCCGGATCTGGAAATCTTCACTGGCGGGATTGACTTTGACTACAACACGCTCTCGGCTCGTTTAAGGGAGCTCGCCTACCTCAATGGTGGGGTCAAAATTGTTTTCCGCGATGAGCGCCCCGCGGCACGTAACGCCGAGGGTGAAGCTCACGAGGAGATTTATCACTACGAGGGCGGCATCAAGGAATACGTCGCCTACATGAATGCTGAGAAGGATGCTCTGCATCCCGACATCATTTATGTGAACTCCCAGAAAGATGGGGTTCAGATTGAAGCCGCACTTCAATGGTGCGTCGATGCCTACTCCGACAACATCTTTGGTTTCGCCAACAACATCCGCACTGTGGATGGCGGCACCCACATTGAGGGCCTGAAGACGGTCCTAACCCGGACCCTTAACAACTTCGCCAAAAAGCGCGGCAAGCGCAAAGAATCGGACTCCAACCTGGCGGGCGAAAACATCCGTGAGGGTCTTACCGCGGTTCTCTCGGTCAAGGTTCCTGAGCCTGAATTTGAGGGTCAGACCAAAACGAAACTCGGCAACACCGAGGTCCGCGGCATCGTTGACTCCCTCGTCGGCGAGGCGCTTGGCGAATACCTCGAGTTCAATCCCTCCGTGATTGATCTGATCCTCGAGAAAGCGATTCAGGCTTTTAATGCAGCTGAAGCTGCTCGTCGGGCTCGGGAGCTGGTCCGCCGCAAAAGCGTCCTCGAAAGCTCAACGTTGCCGGGCAAGCTGGCCGACTGCTCCTCCCGGGATCCCGGTGAATCCGAGATCTACATCGTGGAGGGTGATTCCGCAGGCGGCTCAGCTAAGCAGGGGCGTGATCGTCGTTTTCAGGCCATCCTTCCCCTGAGGGGCAAAATCCTCAATATTGAGAAGACTGACGACGCCAAGATCTACAAGAACACCGAGATCCAGGCGCTGATTACAGCCCTTGGTTTGGGGATCAAAGGCGAAGAGTTCGACGAGAAAAACCTGCGCTACCACCGCATTGTCATCATGACCGATGCGGATGTGGATGGTGCCCACATTCGGACCTTGCTGCTCACCTTCTTCTACCGCTATCAGAAGTCTCTGGTTGAAGGTGGTTATATCTACATTGCTTGCCCTCCTCTTTATAAGGTTGAGCGCGGCAAAAATCATACCTATTGCTACAACGAAAATGATCTAACGACCACGGTTAAAGGGTTCGGAGAAAAGGCGAATTACACGATCCAGCGCTTTAAGGGCTTGGGCGAAATGATGCCGGCGCAGTTGTGGGAAACCACGATGGATCCCACGACGCGAATGATGAAGCGCGTTGAAATTGAAGATGCTGCTGAGGCTGATCGTATTTTCACGATTCTGATGGGCGACAAGGTGGCTCCCCGCCGTGAGTTCATCGAGACCCACAGCGCGGAATTGGATCTAGCTCAGCTCGATATCTGATGTCGGCCCAGCCGTACGCCAGCTTGCGCTGGGGCGCCATTTTGACCTTCGCGTTGTTTGCACCCGTTGGTCTTCCTGCTGGTGGTGCCGAGCGTCGTCAGGCTGAGGTTCGCCGGCGTTGCTCCAGCGAGCCCCTACTCAGCACTTCTGCAGGCTGTCTGCAGGCAGCTCCGGAGCGCATGGCACCTGTGCTCGCCTTCGTGCCTGTGGACTCTCCGATTGAGGTTCTGCGCAGCTGGCGGAACCAGCGCGGCGAGCGTTGGCTTCAGGTGAAAGTGGCCTCCCGCCGGGGCTGGATGGTGGCGGCCTAACGCCGATGCGTGAAGTTCTCTTGGTGGCGATTGGCGCTGTGCCAGGGGCTTGGCTGCGCTTTCGGGTGGTGAATCACCTCGAGCCGATGCTGCCTCGCAAGCACTGGGGCACCTTCACAGTGAATGTCATCGCCTCTTTTGCCCTGGGCTTGGTCGCAGCCCTTGCGAATCATTGTGGGCCTGATCAACGGCTGGGCTTGCTGCTTGGTACTGGCTTCTTGGGGAGCCTCAGCACGTTTTCGACCTTCAGCGTTGAATTGCTGCAGACCTTGCGGTCTGGCCTCTTGCGGGAGACGGCGCTCTTGGCCGTTGGCTCCGTCTTGGTGGGAGTTGTTGCCGTACTAGCGGGGATGGCCACCGTTGGCTGATCGAAACCTGCGCTTTGCCCTGAAGGAGCTCGTCTTGGTCGCCTGCGGAGCGGTGCCTGGTGCCTGGTTGCGCTGGCAGAGCGGGGTTCATCTCGGCCCGCTGTTGGGTGGTGCGGCGATCTCCAACCTGTTGGTGAACGTGATCGGCTCGCTAATCCTGGGATTCCTGGCTGGACCGATTCCGCGTCGCCCAAGCCTCCTGTTGCTGTTGGGGATTGGTTTCTGCGGCTGCCTGACCACCTTCAGCAGTTGGATGTTGGATGTGGTCAAGCTGCTCAACGCTGGCCAGCCCGTGTTGGGCCTGCTGTTGATTGTTGTGAGCCTGCTGTTGGG
>JAAZUZ010000024.1 GCA_018623875.1 Synechococcus sp. HW_metabat.21 | reverse complement strand
GTGCGCAACATCGACGCCATCCGCCGGGAGGTCGGGATGGTCTTTCAACAGTTCAACCTCTTCCCGCACCTGACGGTGCTCGAGAACCTCTGCCTGGCGCCCGTGCTGGTGCGCAAGCGGGAGAAGGCGGAGGTGGAGCGCGAGGCCCTAGAGCTGCTGGAGCGGGTGAATATCCGCGAGCAGGCGCACAAATACCCCGGCCAGCTTTCCGGCGGTCAGCAGCAACGGGTCGCGATTGCCCGTTCCCTCTGCATGGAGCCGCGGGTGATGCTCTTTGATGAACCCACCAGTGCCCTGGACCCGGAGATGGTGCAGGAGGTGCTGGAGGTGATGCAGGAACTGGCCCGAGAAGGCATGACCATGGTGGTCGTCACCCATGAGGTGCGCTTCGCCCGTCAGGTGGCCAGCCGGGTGGTGCTGATGGCGGAGGGGGAAGTGGTCGAGATTGCACCGCCCGAGCAGTTCTTCAGCGCGCCACAACACGAGCGCACGCGGCAATTCCTGAGCCAGATTGCCTAGATGGAGCGGCGTCAGGTCCAGGGCTACATCGAAGAGGTTCCCCGCTGGTCCAGCGGGGACGATCTGGCCGGTCCGCCCCTCTCCTCGATGCAGTGGCTGGTCTGGCTTCTGGCCTCGGCGGGAAAGTTTTTCGAAGGTTTCATCGTCTTCATCGGCGGTATCGCCCTGCCGCTGGTCCACGAGGAATTCGCCCTGAACGCGGCGGAACGCGGCCTGCTGACGGCGGCTCCCCTCTTCGGGATCCTGCTCGGGGCCCTGGTGTTGGGCGGGTTGGCGGATCACTGGGGGCGCAAACCGGTCTTCATCGCCGAGATGCTCCTGCTGTTGCTGGGCTTGATCGGTGCGGCCTTCAGTCCAAGTTTTGGCCTGCTGCTGGTCTGTTTGCTCTTGGTGGGGGTGGCCCTTGGCGCGGACTACCCCACGGCCCATCTGGTGATTTCTGAATCGATCCCCTCGGCGATCCGGGGTCGCCTGGTGCTTGGGGCCTTCAGTTTTCAGGCCCTTGGGGCGCTGGCGGCCACCGCCTTGGGGATTGGCGTGTTGCTCGTCAGCCCTGAACTGCAGGCCTGGCGCAGCTTCTACTTCTTTCCGGTGATTCCCGTTGCCCTGGTGGCCTGGGGGCGATTGCTGCTGCCGGAGAGCAGCCACTGGTTGGCTTCCCGCGGTGACCTCCGCGGCGCCGAACAGCAGTTGGGGCTGCTCTTGAACCGCTCCGACGTCGACCTCCATGCCACCGAGGGAGCCTCTGCCGCCCAAGGCTCCTGGCGGGAGCTCTTCCAAGGCCGACTCCTACGGGCCACGGTGCTGGCTTCGGTGCCGTGGTTCCTTCAGGACATCTCGACCTATGGCATTGGCATCTTCACTCCGGTGATCATCGGTGCGGTCTTTGGCGCCGAGTTGGGCGGCCACAGCGTCAGCGCGGTCATCCATGACGACCTGCTCGGAGCCAAGGGAGCGGCCTTGGTCGACCTGGCCTTCGTCGCTGGGATCGCGGTGGCGATTGCCCTGGCGGATCGCTGGGGCCGCATCCCCCTGCAGATCCTCGGTTTCATCGGCTGTGCCCTTGGTTTGGCCTTGGCGGCCTTGGGCTCCGGTGATGGCCCCTTTGGCCAAAGCCTGCCCTTGATCCTGGCTGGCTTTGTGGTCTTCCAGTTCATGACCAATGTCGGGCCCAATGCCCAGACCTATCTGTTGGCTGGTGAGCTCTTCCCGACCCATCTGCGGGGCTTGGGGGCTGGTGTGGCGGCCGCGGCCGGAAAGGTTGGCGCTGTCCTCACGGCCTTTCTGTTTCCGGTCCTCTTGGCGCAATGGGGCACGCAACGGCTGCTGCCGCTGCTGGTGCTCTCCTCGCTCGTTGGTGCCGCGGTGACCTGGATCTATCGCATTGAGACCAAGGGCATCGATCTGGGTGATGGTGCCCACGAGCGGCCATGACCCGACCCCGCCAGCTGCTGCTTCTGGCGGGTGGTGGCCACAGCCACGCCCTGCTTCTGCGGCGTTGGCTGATGCGACCGCAGCTCAAGCCCAAGGACACCCAAGTGGTGCTGGTGAATCGCGGCAGCACGGCCCTCTATTCGGGGATGGTGCCGGGTCTGGTGGCGGGGATCTACGACCTGAGCGAGTGCTCGATTGATCTGCGCGATCTCTGCGCGCGAGCCGGTGTCACCTTCGTTCGAGCCGAGATCACGGGGCTGGATCTGCCGGGCGCAAAGCTGCTGCTGGCCGGGCGGCCACCGCTGGCCTTTGATCGCCTCAGCTTGGATGTGGGCTGCCAGACCCGGGAGACAGCCGGGCAGCTCGGGGTCAAACCGTTGGAGCCCTTCCTGGCATGGCTGCAGCAGGCACCGCGCGCGATCAGCATCCGTGGGGGCGGGGCCGCGGCGGTGGAGCTGGCCCTCGCGTTGGTCACCCGCGGCCATCAGCCCCGCTTGCTGCTGCGCTCTGAGCAGCTGCACCTGGGTTCGCCGGCGGCCAACCGCGCTGGGGAGCGCCTGCTGGCCGAGGCGGGGATCCCCCTGAGCCGGCGAGTGGGCCCGGATACGCCGGCGGATTTGGCCTGCACCGGCTCGGAGGCGCCGCCTTGGTTGGCGGCCAGCGGCCTGCCCTGCGATCCCCTGAGCGGCCGGGTTTGGACGGAGCCGAGCCTGGCGGTGGAGGGCCATCCCCAGCTGTTTGCTTCGGGTGACTGCGGCTTGATTCGCCGCGACCCCAGGCCCGCCTCGGGGGTTTGGGCGGTGCGCGCCGCGCCGCTGCTGGCCCGCAACCTCAAGCGCAGCATCGAGGAGCCTCAGCGGCGATTGACCTCCTGGCGTCCCCAGGCTCGGGCGCTGCAATTGCTTGGTGACGGGGGATCGCGTGCCGTTGCCTTCTACGGGGCCAGGGCCCTTGGCCCCTCCCGGCTGCTTTGGCGCTGGAAGCAGCGCATCGATCGGCGCTTTATGGAGGGGTTTGCGCGCGGTGCGGCCATGGCGGACGGGGAGGCGATGGCCTGCCGGGGATGTGCCGCCAAGGTCGCCGCGGACCCCCTCCAGCACGCCCTGGCCCGGCTGGAGCCGGAGGCCGGTTGCCCGCAGCCGGAGGATGCGTCAGTGCTGGCGACCAGCTCCAGTGGTGCGCTGTTGCTGCAGAGCCTCGATGGCTTTCCGGCCCTGGTGGATGACCCCTGGCTGAACGCGCGGTTGACGACCCTGCATGCCAGCAGCGACCTCTGGGCCTGTGGTGCCCAGCTGCAGAGCGTTCAGGCCCTTGTCACCCTGCCGGAGGCATCCGCGCCTTTGCAGCAGGAGCTGCTCTTTCAAACCCTGGCCGGTGTGCGCTCGGTGCTCGATCCGCTCGGGGTGCCGTTGCTTGGCGGTCACACCCTGGAGGGACGCGATGGCGCTGGCCTGGGGCTGAGCTTGAGCGTCAACGGATCGGTTGCCCCTGAGCGCCATTGGCCGAAGGGCCCCCTGCAGGATGGCCAGGTTTTGCTCTTGACCCGGCCCATTGGCACCGGGGTGCTGTTTGCGGCGGCGATGGCCGGGCTCGCGAAGCCCGAGTGGATCGACTCCGCCTTGGAGACGATGCAGCAGAACCAAGCTCCCCTGGTGGAGCTGTTGCAGGAGCACGGTTGCCATGCCTGCACGGACATCACGGGCTTTGGCCTGCTTGGTCACCTCACTGAGATGCTCACAGCGGGCCAAGTGGTGGAGCTGGACCCCGGTGCCATTCCGGCCCTGCCTGGAGCGCGGGCGCTGCTCGAGCAGGGGCAGGCCAGCACTCTGGCCCCCTCCAACGCCCGGGCCTTGGACCACCTGGACCCGGGCGCCGGCGTGCGTTGCCTGACGCCCGCCACGGCCATCGATCAGCAGTTGTGGATTGATCCCCAGACCTGCGGACCGCTGCTGGCGGCCCTGCCGGCGTCCCGGGCGGAGGCGGCCCTGGCGCGTTTGCGTGCGATGGGGTTTGAGCGGGCGGCCGTGATTGCTCGGGTGTTGAAGGCCTAGTCGCGCACCAACCAGCCCACGGTCAGATCAGACGGATCGCGCTGCAGGTAGAGGTAGCCGCGGGCGCCCTTGCTGCGGCGGCCGTTCACGATCAGGGCGCTGTAGTTGTATTTCCGTCCGGTCTGGTCCGTTTCCTGGATCGTTCCCCAGCAGCTCTTGGGACTCAGGCTGAGGGTGCCGCTGTAGCTGACGGTTTCGTTGTCTCCGCCGTAGCTGGAGAGGGCGATGCCCTCCACGCTGCCGTTGCTCCAGTGTTCCCGTTGCACCACGGCGTTGGGGCTCCAGCCGCCATTGACTTGGCTGAGGCCCAGCTGCCGGCTGACCACCAAACCATTGAGGTTGGCTGTGTTGCAGCGGCCCGTCGCCATCGGGAGCCAGCTCTCGCTGAGCATCTGTGCGGGGTTGCGGATCAAGCCGTAGACGGGGCGGCCGCGACCATCGAGCACGACTTCGCTGCGGTCCACACCCCAGGGCAACGTGCGCGTGATGACGGCGACACAGTTGCTGCCGATCGTTCGCTGACCGCCATAGGCACTGCGGCGTTCACTCTTGCCGAGGCGCTCCACGATCCGTCCTTCGACGCGTCCATCCGGGAGCCAGCGCTCCTCCATGAGCCGGGCGGTCGGGGTTTTGCGGTTCGCGATGACACCGGCCCCCCAGACCGCGAAGCGTCCGGTGCTGCTTGGACATGTGGCGGGAGCCGCTTGGCCGGGGTGCAGCGGAAGCGCTGCCAAGAGCAGGGCAGCAGGCAGAACAACGCGGGCGAGGCCCATCGCGGCGGCTCCAGGCAGGGGTGCGCGCATCTTGGGCTTAATTCAGCTCGTCGGCCACGTCGGGTTTGATCAGGCAGTCGCTGCGGGGATAGCTGACGCAAAGCAAGGCGTAGCCCTGCTCGATTTGTGCTTCATCGAGAAAGCTCTGGTCGGCCTGGTCCACGCGGCCCTGCAGCACTTTTGCGGCGCAGCTGCTGCAGGCCCCCGCCCGGCAGGAGAAGGGAAGGTCCAGTCCGGCGGCTTCGGCCGCGTCCAGGATGTACTGCTCGCTGTTGCATGGAAAGGAGCCACCCGCTTCAAGCTTGATGGTGTGGCTGGCCATGGCAGGCGGTGGCAGATATCTCGTTTCTAGCCACGCCTTGGCTCAGAGTTTCACCATCCCGCAACGCATTCCCTTGAGAACGGCTTGGACCCTGTTGTTGACCTCCAGCGTCTTCAGCAGACGTTTGGTGTAGGTGCGTGCGGTTTCTTCACTGACGACCAGCTGTTCGGCGATCTCCCGATCCGTCAGCCCGCTGGCGAGCAGGTCGAGCACTTCGTACTCCCTCGGGGTTAGCCGGGGGCAGCTCAGATAGGGCAGCTGTCCGGACCGCAGCGAGGGGCTCCGGTACGAGTGATTCCCCATCACCGCTAGGACCGCGGCCTCAAGGGGTTTTTGGTCTTCGATGAAGTCCGCCTCGGCTACCACGGCCTCTAGCCAGGGCGCTTCGGAGTGTTCCACCGGAATGGCATCCCCCAGGGAGAGCATCACCACCTTCAGCTGGGGCTGCAGCGCTTTCGCTTTCTTGGCGAGGTCAAAACCGCTGCCGCTCTCGAGAAAGTCAGTGCAGATCAGCAGCTCATAGGGTTCTTTGGCGAGGTAGCCCAGGCAGCTCTTTTCGTCGGTGACGGCGCAGCCAATCAGCTCGGTCTCGCGGAAGCTCTCGCAGAGGCAGCGCAGGAAGAAGCGCCCCTTCATGGCCAGGGCCACCTTGCCGCTGACGGCAACCGAGAGGAGCACCTCGTCAAGGTTGCTCCCCTGGAGCGTTTGGAGATAGGGGGTGAGATCCATCGCTCACTCCTGAGCGCAGGGCTGCCCCATCGGGGCTTGATCCATCATGGGTTGGCGCCTGCCGCGGTGGAGTTTTTGCCTTGAATCGACGTATTTCGTTTAAACGAATGGGCTCAAGATAAGGCCCGCACACGATTGGAGACATGTGCGGGCCTGGTTGATCTCTTTTGACGAACCGTTCAGCAGTAGCGATGCATCACTCAGTAGGTCTGGACTGAGCTTTGACCAGCTGGGCGTAGAGATACTCCGGTGATTTGTAATGCCTGGGGAGGCAGTGATGGAGGGTCTCTAATTTCCCCCAGCACACCGTCTTTTTGATTTTGTTGAGAGTGCGCTGTTCTGCAATCAGCATCTTGAGTGCCTTGCAGTACAGCTGATAGTTCGCCTCTAACTCACCAATGGTGATGCTCGGGGCTTGGGGGGCGGTCATTGGACTAGTCGTCGTAGACAAGGCAGCCCGGAGCGTCGGGATTCAGATCGCAGTAGACCTCCATGTGGGTGGGGTCCTTGCTCTCTTCGGGATGGTGGGCCTTGTAGGCCTCGAGGTCCTTCAGCTCGGCTTCCAGGTGATTGGCCTTGGGTTTGTCGCCAGCGCTGCGGGCCTGCTCCAGCTCGCTGCGGTCCTGCGCGATGTGGGCGTCGATGCTGTCCAAAGGCTCGTTTTTGCTGCGTCGTAGAGCTAGATCTGGCCGGGGTTGCTTCGATACCCCCAAATGGGGTCGATGCCGCGAAAAGCCTGCGAGCATGGGCGAACTCTCCCGGATGGATGGGATGGCTCTTCCTCGGCTTGGGGCCGTGGTGCTGGCGCTGTTGCTCCTGGCGAGTTGTTCGGGTCGCCAGCAGAAGCAGGACATCGAGGCGAAGCGCCAAGCCCTGGTGCAGTGCCGCCGCTACCGCGAGAGCCTGCCGCCCTTGGTGGAGCGCTATCGCGCAACTGAGTCGCGCCTCAAGGCCATTGAGGCGGAGTCCTTTACCCCTGCCTTGGCACCGCTTCCCCTGGATCCTGAGGAGCAGCGACTGCTGACGATTTACGACCAGCAGACCGAGCAGGAGCAGTACGAGCAGGCCGTGGCTGACTGGCGTCGCAGCGAAGCCAAGCGTCGCTTGGTCTGGCGGGACGCCCAGCGGCAAAGGCAGAACGCGGCCAGCCTTGAACGCGACCAGCTCGCCGATCAGCTGGGCACGATTCACCCGGCCCTCTTGAGCCAAGGGCAGCCGCCCAGCCTGGATGTGGCGGAGCTCAAGCGCTTTTTGGCCTGCTCAACGGAGCAGCTGCGTTAATGCGGCTCCGCCTTTTGTCCGCTGCGTGGGCCCTGCTGATGGTTTGGGCCGGGTCAAACGCGCAGGCCCAAGAGCCTCTCGCCCCGTGCGTTCGGCGCTTCGGTCACACCGGTTGTGCGGCCCGCCTCTACGCCCAGCTGCTCTGCGAGTCCTTTGACCAACCGGCGCTGCTGCTCGCTCAGCAGGCGCGCTTGGCGGAGGACTTTGAGCGGGAGGGCATTTCCTTTGCAGGCATCGGCCCCGATGCGGTGGAAACCGCGGCGGTTCGCTACTACACCCCGATGCTCTGCCAGGAGCGCAGCCCCAGAATTCGAACCCTCTTTCAGCGTTGAACCGCGTGGGGCGGCGGCAAGCGCAGGCTGAAGAGCCAGGCCAGAGCGACCATCGCCGAGGAGCACCAGAGGCAGGCCTGAAGCCCGCCGATCAGGAAGACCGCCCCGGAGAGCAGCGTTCCGAGCAAGCGTCCTGCGGCATTCGCCATGTAATAGAACCCGACATCGAGGCTCACCGACTCGCTGTCGGAGTAGGCCAGAACCATGTAGCTGTGGATCGATGAATTCATGGCGAAGACCACGCCAAAGGCGGCGAGTCCAGCGACGATCGCCAGCCCCGGATCCGCCACCTGCCGCCAGAGGGCGATGGCAATCAACGCGGGAATGGCGGTGAGGATTGCGCTCCAAAACTGGACGGCGCTGATGCCCGGGCTGCTGGTCTGCCCCCAGCTGCGGCGCAGGGCCGGCGCGGACCCCTGGACGATGCCGTAGCCGATCACCCAGAGCCCCATGAAACTGCCCACTTCCCAGAAGCGCCATCCCAAGGTCGTTTCGAGGAAGACCGGCAGGGCGACCACGAACCAGACATCCCGGGCGCCAAAGAGGAAGAGCCGCGCCAGGGAGAGGACGTTGATGCCTTCGCGTTTGGAGAGCAGGGACTGGAACTTGGGCTTGCGTTTCATCTGTCCCATGTCCGCGGGCAGTCCCAGGGTGACGAGGAACGCCAGGGTTAATCCCGCGGCCATCACGCCCACCGAGGCGTTGAAGCCCAGGGCCGTCAACAGGACACCACCGAGGAAGAAGCCGACCCCCTTGAGGGCGTTCTTCGAGCCGGTCAAGATCGCGACCCAGCGGAAGAGCTGCTGATCGCCGTCGTTGCTTTTAACGACGGTTTTGATCGCACTTTTGGCGCTCATCTTGTTGAGATCCTTGGCGATCCCGCTCAGGGCCTGGGCGGCCATCACGTAGGCGACGCTCCACCACTTCGGCCAGGAATCGGCCACCGGAATCAGCATCAGCAGGGCGCCGATCTGTAGCCACGTGCCCAGCCAGAGGGTTAGGCGCAGGCCAAAACGAGCCCCGAGCCAGCCGCCATAGAGGTTCGTGAGGATCCCGAAGAACTCGTAGAAGAGAAAGAGAAAGGCGATCTCCAAGCTGGTGTACCCCAGCTGGTGGAAGTGGAAGACCACCAGCATCCTCAGGGCCCCATCCGTCAGGGTGAAGGCCCAGTAGTTCGCGGTGACCCGCTGGTACTGCTCAAGGGCGGTGAGGTTGCTCATCCCTGCTTGATCACATGGCAGACGAGATCGGCCATTCGGCAGCTGTAGCCCCACTCGTTGTCGTACCAGCCGTAGACCTTGAGTTGGGTGCCATCGACCACCATTGTGGAGAGGGCATCGACGACCACGCTGCGGTTGTCGTTGACGTAATCGACCGAGACCAGAGGCCGGGTTTCGTAGCCGAGGATGCCTTGGAGCGCCCCTTGGGAGGCCTCTTGGAAGGCTTGGTTGACCGCTTCGGTGCTGGTGGTTCGCTCCAGCTCAAAGACCGCGTCGGTCAAGGAGGCGTTCAGCAGGGGAATGCGCACGGCATGGCCGTTCAGCTTGCCCTCGAGTTCCGGGAAGATCATCGCGATCGCCTTAGCCGAACCGGTGGTTGTCGGGATCAGCGATTGCAGGCAGGAGCGTGAGCGCCGCAGGTCGCTCTTGAAGGCATCAACGACGACCTGGGTGTTGGTGACGTCGTGGAGGGTCGTGATCGAGCCGTGCCGAATGCCGAACTGCTCGTGGATCACCTTCACGATCGGAGCCAGGCAGTTGGTGGTGCAGGACGCCGCCGTCAGAAGCCGGTGTTCGCTTGGGTCGAAGAGATGGTGGTTGATTCCGTAGACGACGTTCAGGGCTCCCTTGACCGGGCAGCCCACCACCACACGCTTGATCCCGGCCTGGCTGAAGTAGGGCTCGAGCGTCTCCGTGGTCTTGAAGCGCCCACTGCACTCGAGCACCATCTCCACCCCGGCGGCCGCCCAGGCCACCTCGGTGGGGGCGGCGTAGCGGCTGAAGCCCAGGCGTTGCCCGTCGATCAGCAGTTCGGATTCGCTGGTCGCTTCCGCCTGACGCTCCCAGCGTCCATGGACGGAATCGAAGCAGAGCAGGTGGGCGGCGGATTCAGCGGTGGCCTGGTTGTCGTTGATCAGAACGATCTCGATGCCGGGCCGTCCCCAGAGGGCGCGGCAGACCAGCCGTCCGATTCGCCCGAAGCCGTTGATGCCAATCCGCATGCGCCGCGCTCAATCAATCAATCAATCTTGATGTATCAAGGTTTCTTGATTGGTTAAGGTCTGGTTAGGCGCGGCCTGAGCCATGACCCCAGCCACGACCGCTCAAGCGCTCTGTCCCCTGTTCAAGGCCTTGGCGGACCCCCGGCGCCTGGAGGTGGTGCTGGCCCTGGCGGCGGGAGAGCGCTGCGTCTGTGAGCTCACCGAGCAGATGGGTCTGGCCCAGTCCAAGCTCTCCTTTCACCTCAAGGTGATGCGGGAGGCGGGCCTGCTGGACTCCCGCGTTCAAGGGCGCTGGGTCTACTACCGCCTGCGGCCAGAGGCCATCGCCCAGTTGGGCAGTTGGCTTGAGC
Organism: Synechococcus sp. HW_metabat.21; assembly: GCA_018623875.1. Lineage (GTDB taxonomy): Bacteria > Cyanobacteriota > Cyanobacteriia > PCC-6307 > Cyanobiaceae > Vulcanococcus. Next base: position 4,768 of record JAAZUZ010000024.1, on the reverse strand, counting down.
GTTTGCAGACATCTGAGCTCCCCAAAGCCCAGTCCTGTTGCTGATTCACGCAATGTTTATGCAGCCTTAACCCGCTCCTAATGCGGGCCGGAGCGCGCATTGCGTTGATGGAAAGGAACCCAACGGTTTTATCCATGACCTTCGCGAAGAAGGCCCTACTGATCGGCTCCCTGCTGGCCGTCGGCACTGGCATGTCCGCCTCGGCCGCAGACCGCCTCAGTGCTGCAGGCGCAACCTTCCCCGCCAAGATCTATCAGCGTTGGTTCGCTGACCTGGCCAAGGCTGGTGGCCCCCAGGTCAACTACCAAGCCGTTGGCTCCGGCTCCGGCCGCAAGGCTTTCATCGACCAGACCGTCAACTTCGCGGCCTCTGACGATCCGATGAAGGCGAAAGACATCGCCAAGGTGACCCGTGGTCTGGTGCAGATCCCCATGGTGGGCGGCACCATCGCCTTCGCTTACAACAAGCCCGGGTGTGACCTCAAGCTGACCCAAAAGCAAGCCGTCCAAGTGGCGATCGGCAAGATCACCAACTGGAAGGACCTGGGCTGCTCCGCTGGTTCCATCACCTGGGTGCACCGCTCGGACGGTTCCGGGACCACCAAAGCGTTCACCCAGTCGTTGGCGGCCTTCTCTCCTGAGTGGACCCTGGGCGCTGGTAAGTCCGTGCGTTGGCCTGGTGCGAACGCCGTCGGTGCCAAAGGCAACTCCGGTGTCGCTGGCGTCATTCGGAACAAGCAGGGTGCGATTGGTTACGTCAACCAGTCCTATATCCGTGGTGCAGTCAAGGCTGCTGCACTCCAGAACAAGTCCGGTGAGTTCATCAAGCCCAGCTTCGCCTCCGGTGCGAAAGCTCTGAATGGCATCAAGCTCGATCAGAACCTGGCTGGCTCAAACCCCAACCCCACCGCAAAGGGTGCCTATCCCATCGCGACCCTGACCTGGGCCTTGGCCTATGCCAAAGGCAATGGTGCCTATACCGACACCATCAAGGAGACCTTCAACTACATGCTGAGCGATCAGGCTCAGGCCAAGGCTGACAAGCTCGGTTTCGTTCCCCTCAAGGGCGCGATCCTCTCGAAAGCTCGCGCTGCTGTGAACAAGATCGGCCAGTAATCCTTCGGGATGACGGATTGGTAGGGCAGGGTTAATCCCCTGCCCTTTTTTCATGCGAGATGAAGTGAGTCAAAAAAGCCACCCCTCAGGGGGGCTTTTTTGTTGGAGGCCGTTAACCCTTGTCCACAGTTTGAGACTTGTCGTCTTGGTCGGTTTTTCGCTTCTTGCCCTTCCTCGCTTGATCGCTCTGGTTGGCGCCATTCACCCATCCGCAGCCGGGTACGAAGCTGATGGATCCGAACGGTGTGGTGACCAGCAATGTTGGCCTTCAGTGTGATCTAAATGTATTGGGATTGGTTCGCATGTGGGGTGTTCCTTGATACCTGTGGGTTTCGCTTGAATGGTCTGATCGGTGTGTTCAATAGTGTGGACTTGCTTCGTTCATCGCTTCTTTGTCTTTTGATTCAGGGCTTCTGTTTTGCCGCAGTGATCATGATCCACAGCATGGCGGATCAGTCCTCGGTCGAACCTCTTCATTGTTTCAATATCTTTAATCCTTCCTCTTGCCGGCTTATTGGTATTGGGTTTGGTTGTGGTTAGGGCTGATGTTTAGGAGCCAAGTCAATCGCCATTCCCCTTCTGCTCGATCCCAGCTCGGCACCGCCGCCTAGGCGACCAGAATCGCAGCAACTGAATCGTTCGTCCCCTTGTGTCTGAAGTGGACGACTGCGATGCGCGCTGGAGCGATCAACTTCAGGAGCCTGGTACGACGCACGTGCGTCTCTTTTTGATGGCTCGGCACACACCGGAGGCGCTCAGTTGACGCGCACCGCCAAACCACATCGGTGCCTGTCTCAACGCTTGCTGGGGCTAACCGACGCTTAACCCAATGGCTACCCAGCCTTTGTTGGGGCTCCGGTTGGCCTCCATACATTCCACTGGACGCCCGAGCACACCGCTCCATGGTTTTCACGCCTAGCCGTTCCTCGAGTCTTCGCGGAATGCTCGAAGACACTTTTCAGCGCCGGGATCTGGTCACCCTGACCGCCGGTAGCCGCGTGCCAATGCTGCGCAACCACGTTTGGTTGGTGGCGCGGGGCATGGTCAAGTTGAGCTCGATGAATGAGCAGGGGGAAGATGTTCTTCTGGCCCTCGCCGGTCCGAATGAACCGTTCGGCGAACCCCTCAGCAACCTCGACCTCTACGAGGCCACGACCCTGAGCGATTGCGATTTGCTCTGCCTGCCGATGGAGGAGGTTCAGGAAACCCCGCATTTGGCCAACACCTTGATGCTGGCCTTGATCAGCCGCACCCGTCAGTCCGAGGCGTTGATTGCCTTGCTCGGACTGCGCCGCGTAGAAGATCGGGTTCGCGGTTTCCTGGAGCTTCTCGCCGAGGAGTACGGCCAGCCCTGCGACGAGGGCTTGCGCCTCAACCTGCGCTTGACCCATCAGGACATTGCCGGTGCTTTGAGCACCACCCGCGTCACCGTGACTCGTGTCTTGGGGTTGCTGCGGGAAGAGGGCTGGCTCAAGCTCAGCGCTCAGCGCCAGCTGGTGATCAGCAACCTGCCCCTCAGCACAGTGGCTTGATCGTCAGGCCCTGGGGAGGAGCAGTTCCACGACGGCTCCTCCCCCTGGATGGTTGCGGGCCCGCACCAGGCCCCCTTGGCTGAGGGCGATCTGACGCACGATCGCGAGGCCAAGACCGCTGCCATTTCTGGGACCTCGGGCCCGCGCGGGGTCCCCCCGGTAAAAACGCTCGAACAGGCGATCGAGATCGGTTTCGCTGAAGCCCGGTCCGTGGTCACGTACGGCGATCAAGCACCAGCGGTCCCGCTCTTCGATGCTCAGCTCGATGCTGTTCCCGTCCGGGCTGTAGCGCAGGGCGTTGTCGATCAGGTTGAAGAGTGCCTGGTGCAGCCGCGCCGGGTCAACGCAGACCTGTCTGGCTTGATCGCGCTCGGGCTCGACGTTGAGGTCGATGCTCCGCGGGATCGCCAATTCCTGCAGGGTGGACCAGGCCTGGCCGATGACGTCCCTGGGGTCGAGGGCTGCCGGTGGCCGGCTGCGGCTGGCCAGGGCGTTGTCCAATCTGGAGAGATCCAGCAGGTCGCCCACCAATTTCTGCAGTCGCTCCAGCTCTTTCTCCAGCCGCTCCACCAGCACCGCTTGGCGACCTTCGGCCTTCAGCGAGAGGGTTTCGCTGACCAGCCGCAGTGCGGTGATCGGTGTCTTGAGCTCATGGGCCACATCGCTGACCCACTCTTCTTGTTTCTTGAGTTGCAGCTTCAGCGGGTTATTGCCTTCGATCTGCAGCGCCAGCCAGCTCCGTTCCCCGGGCATGACCCGGACGGAGAGATCGTTGCGGCCAATGCTCCATTCACCGCGTTGGGCCAGACCGGTGTTGCGGCACAGCTCCAGCAGGTGCAAGAGCTCAGCACTGGGCTCGAGATCGTCGAGGTGCCAAATCTGCCGCGCCAAAGAACCTCCCCGCACCAGGAGTGATTCAGCCCGTTCATTCATGATCTCGATCCGGTTCGCGCCATCGAGCACCAGCCAGCCCTGGGGGGCTGCGTTGATCCATTCGCGTAATTGCAGATCAGGGATGGGTTGCCGGCGTCGCAGCTGCGTCGGCACGATGGCGCGCTTGCGTGTCCCGCCCCGCCAAAGAGCAGCGCTGAGGGCGCCGAGGCCAAACCCAAGGGCCAGCTGCAGGGTTGTTTCCGCTGTCATCGCCTATCCGAAGCGATAGCCAAAACCCCGCACCGTCACCAGCTTGGTGGGTTTGGAGGGGTCCTCTTCGATCTTTTCTCGTAACCAGCGGATGTGGACATCCACCGTTTTGTTGTCGCCGATGTAGTCAAACCCCCAGACCTGCTCAATCAATTGTTCTCGGCTCCAGACCCGCTTCGGGTTCTGCATGAAGAGCTCGAGCAACTTGAACTCCTTAGGGGAGAGCTTGAGCTCGAGCCCGTCCAGGCAGACGCGGCATTCAGCCGGGAACAGACTCAAGTTCTCCGTCTTCAGTTCGCTCGCTTGCTGGTCACTGGGTTGATGGCGCCGCAGCAGCGCGCGGCAGCGGGCCACCAATTCGCGGATGCCGAAGGGTTTGACCAGGTAGTCATCGGCCCCTAGCTCGAGGCCCAGCACGCGATCGGTTTCGGTGTCCCGGGCGCTCACCATCAGCACCAGAGGCCTTTGGGGAAGTTCGATCAATTTGCGGCAGAGATCGAGGCCGTTGATGCCCGGGAGCATCACATCGAGAACGATCAACTCAAACGGTTCGCGTTTCAGGCGATCCCAGGCGCTTTGGCCGTTGGTCGCTGGCGTGACGCTGAAGCCTTCAAGCTCCAAGGCCTCGCAGACCGTCTCTCGGATGGTGTCGTCGTCTTCGACCACCAACAGGCGAGAGGTGCTGGTGCCTGAGGAGAGCATGGTCATGGGCCCATTCTCTGGTTCTGGGCTTGTCGCCCAGAACACACCGCGGGAGTGGCTACCCCTGGTGCTCGCTCTCGAGGTCGCACTGGGTGAGATCGGGGTTGGTCAGCCGTTCGAGGACCTTCTGCAAATCCACCGGGGAGAGCTCGCCATCGCTGCCCCACTTGAGGCTCGTGCTGGAGGCCGAGCGCTGCTTGGCGTCCTGGCCTGGCTGTTGGCTGATGCTGTCGGGCCCCATGCCGTTGTTTTGTCCTGAAACCCACACTAAAGCGG
>JAAZUZ010000144.1 GCA_018623875.1 Synechococcus sp. HW_metabat.21 | reverse complement strand
GTTCCCTGAAGGCCTACCGCCGGGAGTTGGTGGAGGACATGAACCTCTATGGGGAGCTGCATCGCTTCCTGCCCGCATTGGCCTTTATCGAGGGGGCCCGGATTGCTGAGGTGAAGGTGAACCACAACGCCCGGCAGTTCGGCCAGAGCAAGTACGGGATCGATCGCACCTTCCGGGTGCTGATGGATCTGTTCACCGTCTGGTTCATGAAGCGCTTCTTGACCCGGCCGATGTACGTGTTCGGTTTTGGGGGGCTAAGCGCAATGGGGATTGGCGCTCTGCTGAGCGCCTACCTGCTCGCGGTGAAGTTGGGGGGCGCGGAGATCGGCAATCGGCCCCTGCTGTTGGTGGCTGTCCTGGCCCTGATCACAGGGGTGCAGCTGTTCTGCTTCGGCTTGCTTTCCGAGGTGCAGATGCGCACCTATCACGAGAGCCAAGGCCGCCCGATTTACCGCATCCGCGAGACGTTGCGCGGCAGCTTGAGCGGCTGAGCGGCGGCCACCGGAGCGCTGCTGCGGCCGCGGAAGTGGGCCATGGCATCGGCGGCGAGGGCGGCGACGACCTGGTCCGCATCGCGTAGGCCGCGGCGAATCAGGGGCAGGGCCTCGCGGTGTCGCCAGAGCTGGCAGATCGCCATGGCGCTGCGGCGTGCTTCACCGCCGGCACGAAACTGCGCCTCGAGCTGTTTGAGCAGGAGCCCGCGGCCGCGCCGATCATGGGCGGCGGGCAGCTGCACGGTTTGGGCGCTGGCCTGTCCCATGGCGTCGCCTTCGCGAGCGGGGATGACCAGCTCCATCTGGCTGCGGTTGATGGCCGCAATGGCGGAGGCATCGGTGGAGCGCAGGATGTTGCGCTTGGGCCGGCCCAGGACCCAGCAGGCCGCCACGACGCCGGCAATGACGATTCCGGTGAGGGCCTGGGTCATGGCGCTGCGTGCGGTTGGTCTGAACTTTTATGTCGCCCCTGGAGGCCCAGAAGAGCAGCTCCGGAAGGTCTCCTTACAGTGCCGAACGGTAGCTGTATTGGCCCACGCTGATGACCGGAGACTTCGTCGCCGCCTGGATGCCCTCGGTGTTCGTGCCCCTTGTCGGGATCCTGGCTCCTGCTGTGGCCATGGCCCTGCTGTTCAACGTGATTGAAGCTCGCGACTGAGTTGTCGCCGCTTTAGTCCCGAGCCACCTGACGTTCTTCCCCCGATGACCGTGACCCCCGTGGCCGACCCCTGCGTCGGCAATCTGGCCACCCCCGTCAACAGCAGCTACTTCAGCCGCGCTTTCCTGGGTGCGCTGCCTGCTTATCGCCCCGCCCTCTCTCCCAACCGTCGCGGTCTGGAAGTGGGCATGGCCCATGGCTTCTTCCTCTACGGCCCCTTCACCATTTGTGGCCCCCTGCGCGCCACTGAGTACGCCAGCACCGCTGGTCTGCTCGCTGCCGTGGGTCTGGTTTCGATCTTGACGGTGTGCCTCTCGATCTACGGCACCGCTGGCCGCGGCCCCAATGTGCAGCCGGCCGACGCCACCATCGACAACCCCCCGTCCGATCTGTTCACCAAGGCTGGTTGGGCTGAATTTGCCAGCGGCTTCTGGCTCGGTGGTTGCGGCGGCGCCGCCTTCGCTTGGTTCCTGGCTGGCACCACGATCGTGGCTCCCCTGGTGAAGATTGCCGGTGGTGTGTGGAGCGTCGGCTGACCCCAGCCTGATCCACGTCCATTCCTGAATGGCCCGCTCGACCCCTGGGGGTCCGGCGGGTTTTTTCATGGCTTGCCGCGCGCTTTGGCCATGGCTAAGGAGTGAGTAGAGCTGTGGTGCAGTGATGACGCGTTGGCCTGCTGTTGTTCTTGCGGCATCCCTTTCGGCTTTGCCTGGGGCCGCGATGGCCGAAGCCCTGCCGCCGCCGATCGGACCACTCCCGTCGTCTGATCAGGTTGATCAGGGGTATCCAGGGGATGTGGAGAACGCCCTCAGTGATTTCACGCGTTTGCAGTGCGATCTGCTGTTCTTTTTGACCCCCCGTCAGAACTGCCCGAGCAACTAAGCATCGAAATCGGTGTTGTGTAATCGCGCGAACGACACGGCTGCTTTCGGTCCAGCTAAAACAATGCTGTAGCAACTGCTACAAAACGTTCACCTCGGCACCTTTGGTTGCCTGGGGCGCAGTTCGATCCAGGCCATGGAACGGGGACCTGGGCTGACTCCGAGGAACTACCCATGACCCTCACCTACCGCGGCCAGAAGTACCAGCAGAACAAAGAGGCTGTCTCCCAGAAGCATCCTCAGCTCAACTACCGAGGTCTCAAGTACGTCAAGTGATCCCCACTTGATATCAACCCTCAGCCCCGCATTCGCGGGGCTTTTTTGTGCCTCTCGTTGGACCTGTGCTGGTGTTTCAGCGTGTGGTGAATGCGGTGGTGCCTTCGTTTGAAGATCTCTAGTCTTCGCGCACAAGGCTGATCTGCCAGGTGCTTGATGGTTCTCTGCCGATTGTTCGTGCCGTCGTCGATGGCCTAAGGGCCTATGTCTCGGCGAGCGTTGTCATTGCGATCCTGATCAGCGTCTTTGGCGTTCAACGGATTGATTCCTCCGCCAAGGGCTGTAGAAACGTGGGCTTCCGCGTCCTGATCATTCCTGGCCTCACCTTGTTATGGCCTTGGTTGATCAAGCGGCTCTGGTTCGGGACTCCGCCAGCCGTTGAGCGCAATGCCCACCGGCTGGCGGCACGGCCATGATCAGCAGTCGACGGCAGACCCATCGCTGGCTCATGACAGCGCTCGCGGTTCTCCTGCCTTGGCTGGCGGTGAGTGCACTCCTGCAGCGCCCTGAGATCCCGCCGGTTACCTCAACAGCAGCGCCATTGTTTGCGCGCTCCGATCTGGGTGCAGCGGAAGGGGAGGGCGATCTCCTCGTTGCCTTCGATTGGCCGGTCCAAGGCACACGTCTTAAGGGCCAGCTGGTCCTGGGCGAGACGCTGCAGTTGAGCTTGATCGCAGAACAACCCCTCAACCTGGCGGATCCCCTGCTCTATTGGTCGTCCACCGCCGGGACAACTGAGTCGTTGGCGCAGGCTCAGTTGTTGGGTTCCCTCGCCGGAGCTGGGACCCACCGCTACCGCCTACCGGTCGTGGCCTTGCGTGCATTGCGGTCTCCCCAGCCAGGTCTGCTGCTGTTGGTGAGTCCCCTGGACCAACGCATCGTTGCCTCGTGGGAGTTGCCGCCCTTTTCTGTTGGAGGTAAGCGGTCATGAGCCATGGCTACGTCGCGGTGCAATGGACACGCCGAAAGCTCATTTATGACGGCGTCCTCTTAGCCGGTGTGAGTGCCTATCTCCTGCTCTTTATGGGGATTAGTCATTGGTGGGCGGCGGCCGCCAATGTTCCACTCGAGACCGATGGGGAGGCCATCCGGGCCTATGGCAGTGCGGCCTACATCCTGTTGCATTTGACCCTCTCGATAGGGCCATTGGCACGGTTGAATCCGCTGTTTCACACCCTGCTGTTTAACCGCCGTCATATGGGTGTGATGGTGTTTCTCCTGGGGTTTTTGCATGTCAATGGTTGGCATCTGCCCAAGGAGCCTTGGAGTTGGCTGGGCCAGAGGGCACCGCAGTTCCCGTGGAGCTTCCATGGGGCGCTGAATTGGTACAACGACTTCGGGAACCGTGAGCCGCTGGTGAGTTTGTTCACCAGCAATGGCCACTTCAACGACTTTGCGCTGTTCCCCTTTGAACTACTCGGGGTGATCGGCCTTGCCGTGTTGTTTGCGATGGCCGCCACCAGCCATGACTTTTGGCTGACGAACCTGACGGCACCGGTTTGGAAGGCCATTCACATGGCGGTCTATGTCGGCTATGCGGCATTGGTGGGTCATGTCTTCTTGGGTGCCCTGCAAACCAACCAGTCCCCTTGGCTGGCGGCCTTGGTGTTGGCGGGTCTGCTCTGGCTGCTCGCCATTCACCTGATCAGTGGTTGGCGGGAATGGGCGATTGATGGGCACCCCCTGCAGGTTGATTCCTCAGGCTGGGTTGATCTCGGGCCCATGGATGCGATCCCGGATGGCCGGGCCAAGGTGGTTGCCTTGGCGGGAGAGCGGGTTGCTGTGTTCCGCCAAGGCAGCGAGGTCTTTGCCCTCTCCAATGTGTGTCAACACCAAAACGGTCCGTTAGGCGAAGGCCGCGTGGTGGATGGCTGTGTCGTCTGTCCTTGGCATGGCTACGAATACCGCCTGGAGACGGGAGCCTCTCCTCCACCGTTCAGTGAATGCGTCCCGACCTTTCCGGTTGAACTCCACCAGGGGCGTGTGCGGATCGGACTGCCCCCTCGCCCTCCAAAGCAGGCCTGAGCGATGGACTTTTTCATTCACTACAGACCCCTCCCCAAGGTGCATCGCCGTTTTCTGGGCTGGTTCCTGCCACTGATGCTGGGCTTGATGGTGGTGCTGGGGCTATGGGTACCCGGTCTGCAGAACCAGTACGGCGCCGGTAGCCGTCAACCGATCAAACAGCTCTCGGGCTTGTTGCTGGATGGCCCAGGCGGGGCACAGGTCCTGGTGCCCCGCCCAGGAAAAACCTCGGGGGAGGCTCACTATTCCCGCATCCTGCTTGCGGGCCCTGGGAAAACCAGGCCACCCGAGGCGGTGATGCAGCACCAGGG
>JAAZUZ010000143.1 GCA_018623875.1 Synechococcus sp. HW_metabat.21 | reverse complement strand
TCTCCCCGCTTAGGACCAGTTCTCCTTCACAAGCTGCTTGGCGCGGCCCAAGGCCAAGGCCCCTGCGGGCACGTCCTTGGTCAGGGTGGAGCCAGCGCCCACCGTCACGTTGGCCCCCAGGGTGATTGGCGCGACCAGTACGGAGTTCGCTCCGGTCTTGCTTCCGGCACCAATCACGGTCCTGTGCTTGTTGACGCCGTCGTAGTTCGCCGTAATGGTTCCTGCGCCGACGTTGACCTGTTCACCGAGTTGGGCGTCACCGATGTAGCTGAGGTGATTCACCTTGCTACCTGCGGCGATCTGGCTCTTCTTGATCTCCACAAAGTTGCCGATGCGGCAGTCCTTGGCGAGTTCGCTGCCGGGCCTGAGCTGGGCGTAGGGGCCAATGGAGCAGCGATCGGCGACGACGGCATCGCGCAGCACCGAATAGAGCACCTCCACCTCTTCGCCCAGGCTCGCGTTCTCCAGGAAGCTCCCGGGGCCAATCCGGCAGCCTCTGCCGACCGTGGTGTTGCCGCGGAAATGGCATTGGGGTTCGACCACCACATCGCGGCCAAAACGGGTGCCGTCACTGAGGGTGCAGCTGTCCGGGTCAACAAAGGTCACGCCTTCGGCCATCCAATGGCGGCGAAGACGCTGCTGGATCACCGCTTCGCATTGGGCTAGCTGGTAGCGGTCGTTGATGCCATTGATCTCATCGGCATCGGCGACCTCCAGGTGCATGGCGGGGCTGAGCATGGCCACGGTGTCGGTGAGATACAGCTCCCCTTGGTCGTTGTCGGTGCTGAGTTGGGGTAGGACCGCGGCCAGCTTTCTCCAGTTGAAGCAGTAGATCCCGGCGTTGGTGAGGGTGTTGCTCCTCTGCTCCTCGCTGCAGTCGCGGTGCTCGACGATGGCGGAGACCTGGCCGCTGGCATCCGCGAAGACCCGGCCATAGCCGGTTGGATCCGCAAGCCGTGCCGTCAGCAGGGTCACCGCCGCTTGGGAGCTGCGGTGCTGCTCGAGCAATGCCGAGATCGTCTCCTGCCGCAGCAGGGGAACATCGCCGTTGAGGACGAGTAGGTCCCCCTCAAAATCCGCCAGGGGCGCCAGCAACTGCTGGACGGCATGGCCGGTGCCGTTCTGAGGCTGCTGCAGCACAAATTCCAGCCCGTCGTGCTGGCTCAGGGACTGCTCGACCCGCTCGGCTTGGTGCCCGACGATCAGGATTTGGCGCTGGGGGGCGAGGGAACGGCAGCTGCCGAGTACGCGCTCCACCAAGGTGGCCCCCGCCAAGGGTTGCAGCACCTTGGGCAGATCGCTCTTCATGCGGGTGCCCTTTCCGGCGGCCAACACGGCAACGGCGAGCATCGGCAAGGGCGGGTAACTGAGCGGGAATCTACTGGTGGTTACCCGCAAGTCCCCAGCGCCGCCGCCAGGCGCTGGTGCCCTCCACATTGCCCTCTTGCATCGCCTTGGCTTGGGCCTGTTGCCGCCGTTGCAAGATCGTTTTGCGGTCCAGGCTGAAGCCAGGGTCGCGGTAAGGCTCGGCCGCGTTCGTCAGGAGGTGTTCTTCCTCCATCGGAGTGAGTGGACGCAGACGAGGACCAGGGGGGATGGGGCACGGGCTCGCTGCCGTACCGCCACTCCAGTCCTGTTGGTGCTGTTGCAGTCCGCAGGGGGCTTCGATCGCGGCCAGTTCCAGGCCCGCAAGCCGCAGGGCTTGGCGCACAGCTGCGGCACTGCAATAGGTCAGCAAGAGCCCCTTGGGCTGCAGCAGGCTGCCCAGGGCCCCCAGAAACTCAACGCTCCATAACTGGGGACAGCGGCTCGGTGAGAAGGCATCCATCAGCAGCAGATCGAACTGCCCCTGCCGCTGCTTCAGCAGCGGTTGGACCGTCTGCCGGGCATCGCCCCAGCGCATGCCCGGACCGCTGCAGAGTTCCTGGAGCTGTGCAAGCGTGCCCGGTTGCCATTGGCCGCAGAAGGCTGGGCTGGCAAGGGCCTGCGCCAAGGGTTCCCGGTCCAGTTCCAGTCCCCACCAGTCCAGGCTGAGGTCATGGCTGATGCAGCCCTCGATCAGGGCTGCGGTGTTGCAACCGGTTCCGACACAGATATCGAGAACCCGCAGGCTGCTGCCCTTCGCAAAACGCTCGAGGCCAGCCGGCTCGACAAACTTTTCGCGTGCTTCCGTTAGGGCGCCGCGGCTGCTGTGAAAGGCCTCGCCGAACTCCGGGCTGAACAGGCTGAAGCTGCCGTCAGCGGTGCTGCGGGGCTCAAGCTTGAAGCCGTTCGAGGTCATCCCAGAAGCCGGGGTAGGACACCGCTGCCGCCTCCGGACGGTGGATGGTGGTCGCACTGCTCGCGATCTGCGCCGCGACGGCCAAGCTCATGGCGACGCGGTGATCGGTTTCGCTGTCGACCTCCGCGCCGTGCAGCTGGACGCCACCTTGGATCGTCATCCCGTCGGGGAACTCTTCGATCTGGGCCCCCATGGCCCCGAGTTGACGGGCCATGACCGCCAGGCGATCGGTTTCTTTGACGCGCAGCTCCTCGGCTCCTGTTACCCGGCTGAGTCCCTCGGCGCAGCAGGCGGCGACCGCCAGCACGGGGATTTCATCCACCAGCCGCGGAATCAAGTCAGCGCCGATGGTGAACGCCTTCAGCGGACCGTGCAGGACCCGCAGATCGCCGACGGGTTCGCCGGCCACATCCCGGGCGTTGAGGACCTCAATGCGGGCCCCCATCTGCTCAAGGACATCCAGGATTCCGGTGCGGCTGGGGTTGAGACCGACGTTCTCGATCGTTAGGTCAGCGCCTGGGGTGATCGCCCCGGCCACCAACCAGAAGGCGGCCGAACTGATGTCTCCGGGGACGACGACGTCCTGTCCTTGCAGGGTGGAGCCCGGCACGACGGTGACCTCGGTCTGCCCCGGGCCCCCCACCGTCAACTCGGCACCGAAGGCGCGCAACATCCGTTCGCTGTGGTCCCGGCTCTGGACAGGTTCGATGACCGTCGTCGGACCATCGGCCGTCAGCGCCGCCAGAAGGATGGCGCTCTTGACCTGGGCGGAGGCGACCGGGGTCCGGATGGTGGCCCCTTTCAGCTGACGCCCTTGGATGGCTAGTGGAGCCAGGTTCCCGCCGGAGCGACCGTGGATGGTGGCTCCCATTTCAGAGAGGGGGCCACCGACCCGTTTCATTGGCCTGCGCCGCAGGGAGTCATCACCGGTGACGACGAAATGCCGACCGCTGCGGCCCGCCAAAAGACCCAGCATCAGGCGCATGGTGGTGCCGGAATTGCCGCAATCCAGCACGCTCTCCGGTTCTTGAAAACCATCGAGACCCACGCCTTGGACGACGACCGTCTGACCGGCTTCGATCGCAGACACCTCGACACCCATTGCCCGCAGGCAGGCGGCGGTACTGAGGGGGTCCTCAGCGGGTAGCAGGCCCTCGATTCGGGTCGTTCCTTCCGCGATCGCCCCAAAGAGCAGGGCGCGGTGAGAGATCGACTTGTCCCCAGGGACCCGCACCTGTCCCTTGAGGCTGCGACCGGTGGTGGTGCCCAGGGCGAGGGACATGGAGAACGGTTTGGTTTCAGCGAGCGTAGGAAGTGATCAAAACTCGACAGCCTCGCCAGACTGAGGCAACCCCCACAGAACGGGTCCATGGTTGAGCAACTCTCTCCTCTCTTTGGCTTTCTCGCTCTGATCCAGGACAACCCAGAGCTTCGTGCCCGTCTCAACGAGGTCTGCACGGCGGACGAGGTGGCCGCGATTGCGGGGGAGCTCGGCCATGCGTTTGAGGCATCCACCCTCGTTGGCCTCTTTGAGCGCTGCAATGAGGCCCCTGTGGCCCGTTCTGGTCTGATGGACGAAAAGCTGATCCGCGTCTATCTGCAACGGGACGCGCTGCGTTAACCCAGCATCAGGCCGCCTTCGTTACTAAGGCACTCCTGCCAGCTCTGCAGGTCAAAGAGCAGCTCCTGCAGCGTCAGTTGTTTGAGCTCGCGGTCGAGGGCGGCTTGCAAGCGTCGTCCCATGCTGCTGAGCACCTGCTGTTCTGCTCGGCTGCTGTCCCCCGGGCCGTTCAGCGTCAGAGGCGCTCCCACGGCGCTGAGCACCTCGCCGACTGGAATTGATTCAGCGGCTCGGCTCAGCCGGTAGCCCCCCTGCCGGCCGCGTTTGGCCTCGACGAGCTCTGCTCGGCGTAATTGCAGGAGCAGCTGCTCGAGCATCGGAGCGGGAAGGCCCTGGGCTTCGGCGATCTCGCTGACCGAGCACCACTGGGGACTGGCCATGGCCAGGTGCAGCAACGCCTGCAATGCCTGGAGGCCAGAGCGCCGCAACATCGCTTAGGCCGGTCGTTGCAGGCGTTCAAGGACCTGCTCGATCGCATAGCCAAACAAGGCCGGGTCGGGATCCTGTTGACCGACATCGGCGAGCCCCAGTTCCTCCCAGCGCGCATCCAGGCGCGCTTCCAGCTCGGCGGGCCGCCGTAGGGGCTCACCCCAGGGGTGGTTGCGCTCGGGCCCCACCTTGGTAGTGGCATCGATGGCGAGGCGTCCCCCCAGTCCCAGCCGTTCGCTGGCGAAATCCAGGGTGTCGAAGGGAGTGTTCTCCAGGACGAACAGATCCCGTTGGGGATCCACGAGGGAACTGATCGCCCAGATCACCTGCCTGGG
>JAAZUZ010000142.1 GCA_018623875.1 Synechococcus sp. HW_metabat.21 | reverse complement strand
GGCTCCGACTCACCCAGCCGGAAGTGGACGATTTCGCCCGGCTCAATATCCCCATCGAAGCTCGAGCCAATGATGTCGAGGCCACAGGTCTCGCTGCTCACCACCCAGCGGGCTTCACTGAGCTCACCCATGTGGCCATAGACCAAGGGGCGAATGCCGTGACCATCCCGCAGGGCAAACAGACCTTCCGGGGTTCCGATCACAAGGCTGAAGGCGCCACGACAGCGTCCGGCTGCCGCGCGAATAGCTCTGTCCCAATCACTGCCGGCATTCACGGCCTGCTGAATCGCAAAGGCGATCAGCTCTGAATCGGTCGTCGAGGTGAATTCCGCTTCATGGAGATCATTGGCGAGGGCCGTGCGCAATTCCCCGGCGTTGACGAGGTTGCCGTTGTGGGCAAAGGCCATCGGACCCAGTCGGGTGTTGAGCAACACCGGCTGGGCGTTGCAGGCCTTGCTCGAACCCGTCGTGGAATAGCGGTTATGGCCGATTGCGAGCTGACCGGGAAGGCGCTCGAGGACGTCAGGGGTGAACACCTTGCTCACCAAACCCATGTCCTTGTGCAAGCGCACCTTGGGGGCGCTGCCGGGTTCCGCGTCAAAGACAGCGATCCCTGCCGATTCCTGACCGCGGTGTTGAAGGGCGTAGAGACCGAAGTAGGTGAGGTTGGCCACCGGCTGATCGCTGGCCAGGACCGCAAACACGCCGCAGGCCTCTTCAGGCTTGTCGGGCCGATCCACCACGACATCGAGGCTGGGGGTGGGGTCAGTCACGGCGCGTCCCAGCTTCAGATTTCCTTCAACATTGTGCATCAGGGTTCACCTCAAGCCGTCGGGGGGAGATCGACGCCCATGCGCCGTGGAATCGCTTGCTCAAAGCGTTCGCGCATTTGGGCAATGGGAGTGGTGAGCACGTTGGTGCCCGCCTGGGTGATCGAAAGTTCACTGTCGTCCTCCACCACACCCAAGCACTGCGCCGGAATACCGCTGGCATCGAGCGCCTCCTGCCAGGCAACCGTTTGAGCCGGTGAAACGCTCACCAAGATGCGGGCGCCGCCTTCGGCAAACAGCAGGCGATCCAGACGCGCGGCACTGGAGGGAAGCTCCAGATGGGCTCCTAAGCCTGAGGCCATGCAGCACTCCGCAGCAGCCACGGCGAGTCCGCCATCACTGAGATCATGGGCCGACTTCACCAGCCCTTGGGTGATGGCCTGGCGCAGGAACGCCTGAACCGAACGCTCCAGCTCCAGGTCGATCTGCGGCGGACGCCCGGTGATGGCTCCATGGATCCGCTCGAGATAGCTCGTGCCGGCCAGGCCCAAACGGCCATCGGCTGGAGTCTCGCCCGCTTCCAGAGGAACACCCAGCATCCAAATCACATCGCCAGCGTCCTGCCAGGCCTGACCGCGGACATGGCTGAGGTCATGGACCAAGCCGACCATCCCCACCACCGGGGTCGGATGGATCGGCAGCATGGAGCCATCGGGCATCCGGGTCTCGTTGTAGAGGGAGACATTGCCGCCGGTCACTGGGGTATCCAAAGCCGAGCAAGCGCTTGAGAGACCGCGACAAGCGGAGGCCAATTGCCAGTAGCCCGTCGGGGTCTCCGGGGAGGGGAAGTTGAGGTTGTCGGTGACCGCCAGGGGCTCAGCGCCCACGCAGCTGAGGTTGCGTGCAGCCTCGGCGACGGCCGCCATGCCGCCCCGCTCTGGATCCAAAGCCACCCAACGGTTGGGGCAATCGACAACAGCCGCCACGCCACGGGTCGCAGCCTGGGTTTCAGCCTGGGGACGAAGACGGACCACGGCCGCATCAGCACCTCCCGGGGGCACCACCGTGTTGGCCTGCACCTGATGGTCGTATTGGCGGTAGACCCATCGCTTCGAAGCGATGGTGGGGTCATCCAGCAGGGCCAGAAGCGTCTCGCTCCAGCTTTGACCGTTGACGCCGGACGCGGAGGCCGGCGGCAGCTGCGCCTCGGACCAGCGCCAGTGCTCCTGAATGGCCGCCGGGGGCTCGCTCAGCAGTTCATGGCGGTTGATCGGCGTGTCATCGGCCAGGGCACTGGCAGGCACCTCAGCAGCGATGGCACCGTTCTGCAAGACCCGAACAATGTTGTCCTCCAGGACACGGCCGACGACGGCCGCCTGCAGGCCCCACCGGGTAAAGCGCTCCATGAGTGCCGCTTCGCGGCCGGGCTTCACCACAAAGAGCATCCGCTCCTGGGATTCGCTGAGCAGGAACTCGTAGGGGGTCATGCCGGCTTCGCGGGCCGGGACGCGATCAAGATCCAACTCGATGCCCAGGCCACCCTTGGCGGCCATCTCCGAACAGCTGCAGGTCAGTCCCGCCGCCCCCATGTCCTGGGCCGCGACCACATCACCGCTCTGGAAAGCATCCAGGCAGGCCTCGATCAGACCCTTTTCAAGGAAGGGATCCCCCACCTGCACCGCAGGGCGATCATCCAAGGACGCTTCGGTCAACTCCGCCGAGGCAAAGCTGGCGCCACCCATGCCGTCCCGACCGGTCGTACTACCCACGTAGACCACCGGGAAGCCAACGCCCTCCGCCCCCGAGCACACGATCGTCTCGGTCTCCATCAGACCCAGGGCCATGGCGTTGACCAGGGGGTTACCGGAATAGCTGGCGTCGAAGGCCACCTCTCCGCCGACGGTGGGCACCCCGACGCAGTTGCCGTAGTGGGCAATGCCGGCCACCACGCCTTCCATCAGGCCCACGTTGCGCTCGTCCTCGAGCGGGCCAAACCGCAGGGCGTTCAGCAGGGCAATGGGGCGGGCACCCATGGTGAAGATGTCCCGCAGAATGCCGCCCACGCCGGTGGCCGCGCCCTGGAACGGCTCCACCGCTGAGGGGTGGTTGTGGCTTTCGATCTTGAAGGCCAGGCGTTGGCCTTCACCAAGGTCCACAACACCCGCGTTCTCACCAGGACCCACCAGGATGCGCGGCCCCGTCGTGGGGAAGCCCTGCAGCAGCGGTCTGGAGTTGCGGTAACAACAGTGCTCGGACCACATCACACCGAACATGCCGAGCTCGGCCCGATTCGGGGCCCGGCCTAGACGGCGGCAAATCTCGTCGTAGTCAGCTTGGCTGAGGTTCTCCTTCTTCAGCGCGTCAGCAACGGAGTAGTCAGGGGCTGCGACCACGGACCAGGGAGCGAGATCACTCCAGTCTCGCTGAGCGACTCACCCCCTCTCAAATCCAGGGATCGTCCTGCTGGCGGCGACGGGGCGGTGGCAGGTCGGAATCATTCCAGTCATCCCAGGTCTCCTGCCCTGGCGAGGGACGCTCGACGTCTGGCTCCTCGCCGTCCCAAGGGGGTTCTTCCAGCCATCCCTCCAAGCGTTCTTCAAAGCGCTCGCCGGCGTTCTGGACCTGATCCCGCCAGCGGGAGGTCTCCTCCTGCATCTGCTCGCGCCAACGCTTCGAGCGGCGCAGGAATTCCTGACGGACACTCGCTTTCGCCAAGGGGAGATCATCCAGACCCGCCAGCGCGGTGAACACCGTCCCTGGCTGTTGGTCATCGATTCGAGCCGGGGCGAGGCGCCAGCGGCTCGTTCCTGGGAGCCTTGGATCGCTGCGGGAGACCAGGTAATGCAGGATCTGGCCGCTGCTGAGATCGACGGCCGCATCGGCGATCTGCCCCAAGGGATCTCCGTCTTGGCCGAGGACGGTCGCCTCGATCAAGGTGGGCAAGCGATCCATCGTGGCGATTTCACTGGGCGCTGCATCACCACGGACGAAGAGCTCCAGTTCGGCCAGACCGCACAACTGGTTGAGGCGCCAAACCTCGCGACGATCCCCCAACGCCGAGGGTTTTGAGAACCAGCCCAGCAGGCGATGCACCGGAGGATGCATCCAGGCGGCGACCCCAACCCCATGGTCGAGGCCCTGATCACAACGAACCCGGCGGCGCAGCAACTCGCTGAGCAGCAGCTGTTCGGGGAGGCTCACTGGCGAATCTGAACGGGCATCACCAAGTAGGTGAAGCTGGAGTCATCTTGGGGAGCCAGCACCACGGGCGTCGTGGGGGCATTGCACTGCAGCTGAACCTGCTCGGATCCCATCGCCTTGAGACCTTCCAGGACGTAGCGAACGTTGAACGCAATCTGAATGGCGTCGCCGGTGACCTGAGCACCAATCGCCTCAGAGCCGCTGCCCACGTCTTGGGCGTCTGCGCTGATGGAGAGCTGCCCGGCGGCGGGATCACTGGTCAGCTTGACCACGTTGTTGTGCTGGTCGGCCAAGACCGCGACACGCTCCAGGGCGCTCAGCAGGCCTTTGCGATCGACCTGCAACTGGCGACCAAAGCTCTCGGGAATCAGCTGCCGGTAATTCGGGTAGGTGCCATCCAGGCTCCGGCTGGTGAGCACCTGATCAGCCCATTGGAAGACGACCTGACCGCGGTCGCAGAAGAGGCTGACGGCATCGCTGCCACCGCGGCTGGAGAGCAGACGCTCCAGTTCGCGCAGGGAACGGGCCGGAACGGTGACATCCAGTTCGGCTTCACTGCTCGAGGCGTTCTGAAGACGCAGGACGGCCAGACGGTGACCATCGGTGGCGGCGCATTCGAGGCCGTTCTGATCGAGACCGAGATGCACACCGGTCAGCAGCTGTTTGGCCTCGTCGCCGCTGCTGGCGAACAGGGTGGC
>JAAZUZ010000023.1 GCA_018623875.1 Synechococcus sp. HW_metabat.21 | reverse complement strand
TAATTAGTCGGCCATCGGAGTGACGCCCTGCAGCTTGTCGTTGAGCTGCATCGCCATGGACTGACGGCCGACGGCGAGCACCTTCAGGGTGTCTTCGTGCATGCGCAGTTGGGCGTCGGCAACTTGCATGCCGCGTACCAACTCCTTGACTTCCTCAGGCAGGGCGTTGAGGTCGTAGCGCTTCCCCTCAAAGGTCAGAACGGGGGGGATCTGGGCGGCGGAGTCGGTCACGACACAAGGCGATAGACCGGGTCACCTTACGGGTCTTTCTTGGTCTCTGCCGCTGGAATTTGCTTGGGCAGGGGCCGCAGCGGTCGCTTGAAAAAGAACATCAGCAACTGCCCCACCTGGGTGGTCGTCGTCAGCTCCCATCCCTCCTTGCCCAGCAGGTTCAAGAAGTGCTGGAGCTGTTCGGCGGGATGCTTTGGCGCGGCCTTCGCCTTGGCCTGTTGCTCGGGGCCGTACTGCTGCGGAAATTCCCGGCTGATGAATTCGGGGCTGAGCTTCCCGCCCATCCGCTCGCTGGCCACCTTCGGGTCCGGTGGGGCCGGCGGGTTGTTGTTGTCCACATTGATGTGGATCACCCGGTACTCCCAGATGGGCATCTCACCGAGTGGCTTCGCGGTGGGGCCCGGATCCGTCATGGATCCAGGTTAAGCACCGCGAATGAGCTGACGCTCGCAGAGGTCCCGGTAGCGGCCTGGGCGGCTGATCAGGAGATCATGGTTGCCCTGGTCGACGATTTGACCGTTCTCGAGCACCAGGATCGAGTCGGCCTCCTGGACGGTGGAGAGGCGGTGGGCGATGACGAGCACCGTGCGGCCCTTCATGGCCTGATCCAGACCGCGCTGGACGGCCTCCTCGGCTTCGGCATCCAGGGCGCTGGTGGCTTCATCCAGCAGCAGGACGGCCGGGTTGCCCAGCACCGCCCGCGCAATGGCGAGACGCTGGAGCTGGCCGCCGGAGAAATTGCTGCCCCGCTCCTCGACGCGGGCGTCGTAGCCGCCGGGGAGGGCTTCGATGAAACCGTCCGCATTGGCGAGGCGTGCCGCCGCCTGGATCTGCTCGCGGCTGGCGGGGCGGCCAAAGGCGATCGCCTCGGCGACCGTGCCGGAGAACACGGCGCTTTGTTGGGGGACCAGGGCGACGGCTGTGCGCAATTCCGCAGCCTTGAGGTCCGCCAGGTTGCGTCCATCCAGCAGCACCTGGCCGCCCTGGGCGGTGTTGAAGCGCAGCAACAGCGAGAAGAGGGTGCTCTTGCCGGCTCCGGAGGGACCCACCAAGGCGACGACCTGGCCGGGTTTGACCTGGAGCGAGAGGTTCTTCAGCACCGGTTGCTGGGGGTCGTAGCCAAAGCTGACCTGCTCCAGCAGCAGTTCACCGGCGACCCGGCCGAGGGGTTGAGCGTCGGGGCGATCCGGTTGCTCGACCGCTTCCCGTTCGATTTCCCGCAGGCGCTTCAGCGAGGCCTGCCCCTGCTGGAACTCGTTGAAGTTGGTCGTGAGGTGGCTAATCGGGTCGATCAGCATCAGCAGGGCGGCGACATAGCTGCTGAAGCCCTGGCCATCGAGGTCACCGCTTTGGATGCGAGCGGCACCCATCAGCAGCACCGCGAGGATGCCGGCGGCTTCCAAGAAGCCCACGACGGGGTACTGCAGGGCCAGCAGTTTCTGGGTGCGATAGCGGGCCTTGCGGTGCAGGTCGATTTCGACTTCAAAGCGCTGCTGCAACCAGGGTTCAGCGGCAAAGGCCCGCACAAGGGGCAGTCCGGAGATGGCTTCCCCAAGCAGGGCGGCGAGTTCGCTGACCTGTTTTTGGCTCTTTTCGGCGGCGCCCATGACCTTGGCGCCAAACAGGCTGACCAGCACCGCCACCAAGGGGGCCAGCAGCAGGGTCCCGATGGAGAGCTTCCAGTCCAGCCAGACCATGTAGCCGAAGACCACGACCAGCTGCAGGACCGACGGGGTGGTGTCCTGAATCGTCTTGTAGATCACCTCGCCGACCCGGTCGGCGTCCTCGGTGAGCCGGTAGGTCAGGTCCCCGGCAGAGAGTTTTTCAAGGACACCGAAATCAAGCCGTTGCAGCCGGGCAAAGAGCCGGCGGCGCAGTTCCTGACTGACCTGCAGCGCTGGCCCGGCCAACAGGGTGTCCTGGCCGAACTGGGCCACCTTCTGGAGCATGAAGACCGCCAGGGCCAGGCCGATGACCTGGAGCACCCGGTTGAACTCCCCGGCACCGATGGCGGGGATCAACTGACCGGCCAGCCAGGCCAGCAGGGGCCAGCAGCCGACAAAGACGAGCATGCAAACCCCACCCGCGATTAGCGCGGGGCGGTGGGGCTTCAGCAGCGGCAGCAGACGCCGGAAGCCGGCCGATGAGGGTGCGAGCATCGGGGCAAGCTATCAGCGCTTTTTTTGAGCGGTACCCCTTCGGCGGCAGAAGCGATTCGCCTTGATCAATTCCTCAAGTGGCAGGGCCTGGTGTTTACCGGTGGTGAGGCCAAGCAGCGCATCCAGGGTGGAGAAGTGCGCGTGAATGGCTTTCAGGAGACGCAGCGTGGCCGCAAGCTCAAGCCCGGTGACCGGGTGGAGCTGGATGGTCAGACCCATGTCGTGGCGAAGCCCCCGGAAGAAGCCTGATCTCGCAAGGCTTTAGGTTGGGTGGCTGATCAACCGAAGAACCCAGTGGGCAAGGCTGTCATCGCGGGCAATTGGAAGATGCACATGACCTGCGCTGAAGCGCAGGCCTATGCGGAAGCCTTCAAGCCCCTGGTGGCCAACCTCCCCAGCGATCGCGAGGTGGTGCTGGCTCCGCCCTTCACCGCCATTGCGACCCTGGGCAGTGCCCTAGCCGGCAGCGGGATTCAGATTTCAGCGCAGAACATCCATTGGCAGGAGAAGGGCGCCTTCACCGGGATGGTTTCCGCCGGGATGCTGCTTGAGCACGGCGTGAGCCACGCCATCGTTGGCCACAGCGAGCCCCGCAAGTACTACAGCGAGACCGACGAGCAGATCAACCTGCGGGCCCGCAGCGCCCAAAAGCACGGGATCATCCCGATCCTGTGTGTGGGTGAGAGCGACTCCCAGCGGGAAGCGGGCGAGGCTGAGAAGGTGATCCGCCGCCAGGTGCAGCAGGGCGTGGATGGACTCGACCACTCCAAGCTGATCGTGGCCTACGAGCCGATCTGGGCGATCGGCACCGGCAAGACCTGTGAAGCGAGTGAAGCCAACCGGATCTGCGGTCTGATCCGCGAGTGGGTCGGCTACCCCGAGGTCGTCGTTCAGTACGGCGGATCGGTGAACCCCGCCACCATCGATCAGCTGATGGCCCAGAGCGATATCGACGGCGTCCTCGTCGGTGGCGCATCCCTGGATCCCGAAGGGTTCGCGCGGATCGCCAACTTCCAGCCCGTTTGATGGGGGATTCCTGGGGTCAACGCACCCAGGTGATGGGGGTGATCAACCTCACCCCCGATTCCTTCAGCGATGGTGGCCGCTTCGACCATCCCGACCAGGCCCTGAAACAGGCCCGGCGATTCGCACGCGCTGGGGTTTCCGTTCTCGATTTGGGCGCCCAGAGCACGCGTCCCGGTGCTGAGGATGTGGGCTCGGCGGAAGAGCTTCGTCGTTTGCTCCCCAGCCTGCGTCTGATTCGCTCGGCCATCGACGCCGAGCCGCTTCAGGCCTTGATCTCGGTCGACACCTACCGCGCCTCCGTCGCAGAAGCGGCCCTTGAAGCCGGCGCGGATTGGATCAACGACATCAGCGGCGGCTCCCGCGACCCCGAGATCCTCAAGGTGGTGGCACAAGCGGGCTGCCCCTACGTCTTGATGCATTCCCGCGGTGATAGCCAGACGATGGATGGCCTCGTTGACTACGGCTCAGCCGGGGTCATTGCGGGGGTGTTGCGGGAGTTGCGCACGGCCACGGACACCGCCTTGGCAGTAGGTATTCGCCAGGACCAGTTGATCTGGGATCCGGGGCTGGGCTTTGCAAAGACCACCGAGCAGAACCTGGAGCTCCTGCGGGGATTGGAGCAGCTCAAGGTGGATGGCATCCCGCTGTTGGTGGGGCCGTCCCGGAAACGATTCATTGGTGCTGTTCTCAATGAGCCCCGGCCCAAGGCAAGGCTGTGGGGAACCGCGGCGGTGGTGGCGCGCTGCGTCGCGGCGGGGGTCGACGTGGTGCGGGTGCATGACGGGGCGGCCATCGCCCAGGTCACACGCATGGCGGACGCGCTCTGGCGTTAGGCCAATAAAAAAGGCCCCCGAAGGGGCCCGACTGAAGGGTTGGGGTGAACCTCAGCCCTCGCTGACGCCTTCGATCCGGTCTTCGATCTCCTGGTAGATCTCCTGGAGTTGTTCGATGTTCTCGTCGGAGGTCTCCCAGTAGCCCCGGCCATTCACCTCAAGCAGCGTTCCGACGATGCGGCGGAAGCTGTGGGGGTTGAGATCCATCAGACGCTTGCGCATCTCGGGATCGTTGATGAAGGTCTCGTTGGCTTCTTCGTAGACGAAGTTGTCGACGGAACCACTGGTGGCACTCCAGCCCAGGGTGAAGTTCAGGCGCTTGGCCACTTCACGCACGCCTTCGTAGCCGGAGTCGAGCATGCCCTCGTACCACTTCGGGTTGAGCAGCTTGGTGCGCGAATCCAGGCGGATCGTCTCGCTCAAGGAGCGGACTTGGGCGTTCGCGGTGGTGGTGTCGGCGATGTAGCTCGAGGGAGCCTTGCCGTCATCCCGCAGCCCTTGGATCAGCTTGGTGGGGTCACTGTCGAAGTAGTGGCTCACGTCGGTGAGGGAGATCTCCGCTGAATCCAGGTTTTGGAAGGTCACATCGGCGGTCTTCATCACCGACTCGAAGACCTCACGCTTCTGGTCCATCTCACCGGGGTTATCGGCGTTGAAGGCGAAGGTCTTGCGGGAGAGGTACATCTCCTGCAGCTCGTTCTCCTCTTCCCAGGAGCTGTTCTCCACCGCCAGGTTGACGTTGGAGCTGTAGCTACCGCTGGCGTTCGAGAACACCCGAGTGGCGGCATCCCGAAGGGAAACGCCTTCCTTCTCGGCCTGTTCCTGGGCGTGCTTCCGCACGAAGTTCATCTCCAGGGGCTCATCGGCCTCGGCGGCCATCTTCACGCCCTGGTCGATGAGGGCCATCTGGTTGATGAACAGGTCGCGGAAGACGCCGCTGCAGTTGACCACGACATCGACGCGGGGACGGCCGAGCTCCTCGAGGGGGATCAGCTCCAGCTTGTTCACCCGGCCCAGCGAGTCGGGCACAGGGCGGGCACCGATGAACCAGAGGATCTGGGCCAGCGATTCGCCGTAGGTCTTGATGTTGTCGGTGCCCCAGAGCACGCAGGCAATGGTCTCGGGCCAGGTGCCCTGCTCTTCGCGTTGACGCTCGATCAGGCGGTCCACCACCACCTTGGCGGCGGCTACGGCGGCCCGGGTTGGGATGGCCTGGGGATCGAGGGCGTGGAGGTTCTTGCCGCTGGGCAGGACGTTGGGGTTGCGGATCGGATCACCGCCAGGGCCCGGGAGGACGTACTCGCCGTCGAGGGCCTTCAGCAGGCTCTCCATCTCCAGGTCGGCGCAGACCTGCTCGAGGCAGAACTGCAGGTAGCCAAACAGCGTCTCCAGCTCGGCTTGATCGACGTCAGCGAAACCAGCGCTGCGGCAGGCGCTCAGCCAGGGGCTGGGGAGCTTGAAGCCGAAGCGCTCGAGCAGATCGAAGAACCAACCGAAGTTCCGGCGGAGGGTCACTCGACCATCGCTGCCGGTGACGGCTTGGACCATGGCGCCGATGGCGGCCCGGGAGGTTTCGGTGATGACGCGGTTGAGCTCCACGTCGGCGAGCACACCCTCGTCGTTGCCCTGGTAGACGTCGGCGATCGTGCGTCCTTTGCTTTCCGCCAGCAGGGCAGGCAGGGAGCGGATGCCCTCTTCCTCGCGCTCCAGTGCAGCGATGTTCACCAAGGTGGCGATCGCCTCTTCCGCCGTGGGGGGCTTGCCGATGGTGTGCAGGCCGCAGGGCAGCAGCCGGCTCTCGATCTCCATCAGCTGGCGATAGACCGCGCCGACCACGCCATCGCGGCCGTCAAGGTCGAGCTCGGAGGCATCGACCTCGGGAAGCTCAACGTCCTTGTCGAGGTTGCACTGGCGTGCGGTTTCGACCACGGCATTGACGATCTGAACGCCGCGGGAGCTCTCGCGAAGCTGCTGGTAGGAGCCCACCAATTCGCCCAGCTCCTTGAGACCCTTGTAGAGACCAGCGTTCTCAGCCGGAGGGGTCAGATAGCTGATGGTCTCGGCGTAGCCCCGGCGCTTGGCGATGGTGGCTTCCGAGGGGTTATTAGCGGCGTAGTAGTAGAGGTTCGGCAGGGCGCCGATCAGGGAGTCGGGGTAGCAGGTCTCGCTCATGCCCATCTGCTTACCGGGCATGAACTCGAGTGAGCCGTGGGTGCCGAAGTGCAGCACTGCATCGGCTCCCCAGACCTTCTCGAGATAGGTGTAGTAAGCGGCGAAGCCGTGGTGGGGGCTGGCGCTGCGGGAGTACAGCAGCCGCATCGGGTCACCCTCGTAGCCGAAGGTGGGCTGAACGCCGACAAAGACGTTGCCGAAGTGGCGACCGAAGACGAGCAGGTTGGTGCCGTCGCTGTTCAGGTTGCCGGGGGGCTTGCCCCAGTTCTCTTCGAGGCGCTCCGAGTACGGCGTGAGGCGCTCGTATTCCTCAACGCTCATCCGGTGGGCGATGGCCAGCTCCGGTGCACCCTCGAGAGCCTCGGGGTCCTGCAGCACCGCCTCCATCAGTTCCTTGGAGGTGCGGGGCAGACCGCTGACGTCGTAGCCCTTGGCGCGCATCTCTTCCATCACGCGGTGGATGGAGCCGAAGACGTCCAGGTAGGCCGCCGTACCGACGTTGCCTTTGTCGGGGGGGAAGCTGAAGACGGTGATCGCCAGCTTCTTCTCCGTCCGGGGCTTGATCCGCAGGGAGGCCCAACGGATGGCTCGCTCGGCAATGGCATCCACCCGGTCCTGCAGGGTGTGGGCTTTGCCGGTGGCGTCGTCGCGGCCGGAGAGCACGATCGGCTCGATGGCGCCGTCGAGCTCGGGGATGGCGATTTGGAG
Organism: Synechococcus sp. HW_metabat.21; assembly: GCA_018623875.1. Taxonomy (GTDB): domain Bacteria; phylum Cyanobacteriota; class Cyanobacteriia; order PCC-6307; family Cyanobiaceae; genus Vulcanococcus. Next base: position 7,863 of record JAAZUZ010000023.1, on the reverse strand, counting down.
GGCCACCTGAACCGGGTGCAGACCCAGGTCGCTTTGCTCCCACTCCTGGGTGGTTTGGAAGACCAGGGGCAGCGCCACCATGTAGGGACGGTTGAGCTTCTTGAGAACCTCAATCGCCTTGGGGTGGTCCTGGCGGGCGGGACCGCCGACCAGGGCGAAACCGGTCAAGGAGACCACGCCATCGACCAGGGGCTGGTCGGGGTTCAGCGGGTCATAGAAGAAGGCGTTGACCGGCTTCGTGAAGTCCAGGCCGCCGCAGAAGACGGGGATGACGGTGGCGCCGCGGAACTCGAGTTCCTGGATGACGGCGACGTAGTGAGCCTCATCGCCAGTGACGATGTGGCTGCGCTGCAGCACGAGGCCAATGACCGGTCCCTTGCGGGCTTTGTCGCTCAGGTCTTGGCGGCTGGCGTTCCAGTTGAGGTACTCCTTGAGGTCCTCGAACATCGAGGGCGCCAGGGGGTGCCAGATGCCCAGGTCGGGGAAGACCTCCGGATCGGCCACTTGGATCTCGGGACGGTCGTCGCTGGTGCGGGGGAAGACGTATTTGTCCGCCAGCATCAGCAGGAAGTTCCGGAGGTTGTCCGGGGTTCCGCCCAGCCAGTACTGGAAGCTGAGCATGAAGGAGCGGGCGTCTTGCGCCTTCTCCACCGGCAGGTACTTCAACACCGTTGGCAGGGTGTTGAGCAGCTTCAACATGGCGTCCTGGAAGCCGGCGCCGCCTGCTTCCTTGCGCTTTTTCATGAAGCCGGCGATGGCCGACTTGCTCTGACCGAGCTGGGCCATCGAGAAGCTGCCCAGCTTGTTCAGGCGCATCACCTCCGGCATGGAGGGGAAGACCACGGCGGCCTTGAGCCGGTCGCGGTGGGGGGCCACTGCATCGACCACCTTCTGGGCCAGGTCCTCGATGAAGATCAGGGAGGCGACGAAGACATCGGCCTCAGCCACATCGGCGCAGAAGTCGGCGTAGTTCTCCGGGTCTCGCAGCTCTTCGATCAGGTAGCCGCTCAGATCGATGGCGATCGAGCCATTGGCTTCGTTGAGGGCGGTGGCCGCTTGGGTCAGCGCGTTTTGGTACTGGGGCTCCAGCACCACATAGACCGCTTTCATCACGGCCCGGCCATTCACCTCCGCAGGGCTGACGCGGCGGGAAGCTGAGCGGACCTGCGTGAACATTCGCGCTGATTGAGCAATGTGAAGGAGCCTACGAAGGAGTGCGCTGTCTGCGCGAGGGTCTTTCGTTGCTGTAACAGGAGTTCTCGGGGGGTTCCCGGTCCACGGAACCCGTGGTAAGGCGTGAGGCATAGGCTCGATCCACCGTCACCTCCTTCCGATGACTCAGGCCCCCGCCAGCAAGCCCCTCTCCGTTGTGGTGGCTGGCGCCTTGGGCCGGATGGGTGCCGAGGTGATCAAAACGGTTGTCGCGGCTGCCGACTGTCAGCTCGTGGGGGCCGTGGACACCACCCCCGGCAAGGAGGGCGCGGATGTGGGCCTGGAGCTAGGCCTTGGGGAGCTCGAGGTGGCGATCACCGCTGATTTCGAGGGCACCCTTTGCCAGGCCAGCCAGGCCGTGCGCAATGACGGCCCAGGCCAGGGCGCTGTTCTTGTGGACTTCACCCATCCCTCGGTGGTTTACGAGCACACCCGCGCCGCCATCGCCTATGGCGTCCATCCAGTGATCGGCACCACCGGCCTGAGTCCCGAGCAACTCAGCGAGCTGGCTCAATTTGCAGCCAAGGCATCCGTTGGCGGTGCCGTGATTCCCAACTTCTCCGTCGGCATGGTCCTGTTGCAGCAGGCCGCTGCGGCGGCGGCCCGCTTCTATGACTTCGCCGAGCTGACCGAGCTGCATCACAACCGCAAGGCCGATGCGCCGAGCGGCACCTGCATCAAGACCGCCGAGTTGATGGAGGACCTGGGCAAGTCGTTCAATCCTCTTCAGGTGGAGGAGCACGAAACCCTGGCGGGTTGCCGGGGCGGCCAGCGTGAGAGCGGTCTGCGGCTCCACTCCATCCGCCTTCCCGGCCTGGTGGCCCATCAAGAGGTCATGTTTGGTGCCCCGGGCGAGACCTACACCCTTCGCCACGACACGATCGATCGCTCGGCCTACATGCCCGGCGTGCTGCTCACGGCCCGAAAGGTGCGTCAGTTGGACGGCCTGGTCTACGGCCTGGAGCGCTTGCTCTAATCCGTCCTGCAGCAGACACTGGCGCCATGCTCATCCCGCTTCGCCCCGGAGAGCTGCCGCGTCTGATCCCCGCGGTGGCCACGGGCCCCCAGTTCAATTTCTGCAGCGGCAATCCCCAGAAGGTGCTGCAGAGGGTGTTCATCTCGGTCATCGGCGGCGTGATCAGCCTGCTGATCAGCCAGGGGGTCGCCATCAGCAGTCAGGCCTCTCCGATCCTGCTGATGGTCGGGGTGGTCTTCCTTCTTTATGTGCTCTGGGGCCCGATCGTGGAGGCCAGCCGCAAGAACGCAACTCTGCGCCGCTATCCGGCGGCTGCAATTTTTGAGGGGGAAGTCGCCGACCTTTACACCAAGGAAATGGTGGAAGGTCGCCAGGAGACCACCGATAAGCAGGGGCGCCTGGAGACCGTCGAGAACCGCCGCACTTGGCTGTGCCTGGAGCTGGAGGATGAAGACGGCTACCTCGGCAGTGTTCGCTTTCCCTACAACAAAAAGCACAAGCAGATCCGCCGGGGCGCCGTGGTGCGCTGTCTGGTGCTGAGTGAGCGCAAGGACTTCTCCAGGGTCGGAGCCCTGAGTGATGCCTGGTTGCCCCAGATGAAGCTCTGGGTCGGTGAGTACCCGTTTTTGCTTCGCCCGGCCTTTGAGGAGCTCTGCCTCAAGCGTCTTCGCTGAGGGCTTGTTACATCGCGCAATATTGCGTTACAGTCGCGTTACGTTCCGCAGTGACGCGTGATGACCCAAGCCAATCCTTCCGCCCCTGCAGTGATCCGCGGCGCAACCGTCACCGAAGAAGACGGCGGCCGCCTCAACGCCTTCGCCACCGAGCCCCGCATGGAAGTGGTGGACGCCGAGAGCGGCTGGGGTTTCCACGACCGCGCTGAAAAGCTGAACGGCCGCATGGCCATGCTCGGCTTCATCGCCCTGCTCGCCACCGAGCTGGCCCTGGGCGGTGAGTCCTTCACCCACGGCCTGCTGGGCCTGGGCTGATTCCCACTCACGGTTGACGAAGGCCGCAGCACAGAATCGTGCTGCGGTTTTTTTGTGCCGTTCGTTCCGTGCCCGTGAGACAGCCCTCCACCCTGCGCGCTCGGGTGAATGGCGCCGGACCCACCGGGGCGCTCTCGGCTCTGGCGCTGGCAGAGGCGGGCTGGCAGGTGGAGCTCTGCGATCCCCTCGATGCCGCTGCCCTGCAGTCGCGCAACCGGGCCTACGCCCTGACCCACTCCAGTCGCGCGCTGTTGCGGCGGCTGGGCCTTTGGCAGACCCTCTCTCCCTCATTGGCGCCGTTTCGGCGGCTGGAGCTCTGCGACCGGGCCACCCACCACCAGGTGCCCTTTACGTCCGCTGACCTGGCCTGGCTTGGGGATGGTGACCACCCGGTGGGTTGGATCCTGCAGCACCGGGACTTGATGCGGGTTCTGCTCGAGGCCGTCCGCCAGCAGGGCTCCATTGAGGAGCGTCTGGGGACCCCTCCCCGCAAGGCGGCCCGCATCCGGCAATGGGGGTGGCCCTACCGCCAGGGCTGTCTGACCGTGCAGGTGCGCCTGCGGGGCTCGGCCCCTGATCAGGCCTGGGAGCTGTTCCGGCCGGAAGGCCCCTTCGCGGTCCTGCCCCTGGGGGGTGATGCCTTCCAGTTGGTTTGGAGTGCACCGCTGCAACGTCTGCGTCAGTTGGAGCAGCTGGATGCGGTGGCCTTCCTCGATGCCCTCAGCGCGGCCCTGCCCGAAGAGCTCCAGGCGGAAGTGCTCCTGGATCAGCCTCGGGCCTTTCCGGTGGCTCTGGAGTGGGCTTGGCCCCTGGCCCGCCGCGGCACGGTCGTCGTCGGTGAGGTGGCCCACCGCTGCCATCCCGTTGGCGGCCAAGGCCTGAACCTCTGTTGGCGCGACGTCGATCAGCTCCACCGTCTGGCCCGGCGGTGCGGTGACGGCCGTCTGCGGCCTCGCTCGTTACCCGGGGCCTATGGGCGCGCCCGCGTGCTCGATATCGCGTTGGTGCTTCTGGCCACCGATGCTCTGGTGCGCCTCTTCTCCAACCGTTTCGCCCCGCTCCTGCTGGTGCGCCGCTTGGCCCTGCAGGCCCTGGGGCGTTGGGGCTGGATGCGGCAGCTCAGTCTGCGGGCGATGAGCGACGGACCTTGCCGCCTCTGGCGGAGCTAAGCAGGATGGCGGCATGGTGATCTGCACCTCGCCGCAACCCCCTCCCCATCCAGAGCTGCTGCGTTTCCTCCGCAGCACGCTTGGGCTGAGCGAGAACGCACTGGGCTTGGGCCTCAAGCAGTCGCAACTCGAGCAGGCCCCCCTTCCGGTGGTGCTCTGGCGCTTTGGCCTGATCAGCCTCGATCAGCTTGATCAGGTCCTGCAGTGGCAGGACCTGAACCTGTAAGGCCTCAGTAGACGATCAAGGAGTCCACGGGCACCCCAGCGGGGAGCTTGCTCTGCCCACCTAGGTCCGCCAGTTCCACGACGAAGGCAAATCCCACCAGCTCGCCGCCCACCTGCTCCACCAGCTGGGCGCACGCCGCGGCGGTGCCGCCCGTGGCCAGGAGGTCGTCGACGATCAGCACCCGGGGTTTGTTCTCGAAGCCATCGGGCACGATTTCGAGTCGGTCGGTGCCGTACTCAAGGCTGTAGTCGACGCCGATGACCTCGCCGGGCAACTTGCCGGGTTTGCGCACCGGGCTGAAGCCAATCGTTTTGGCGGTGGCCAGGGCGGTGCCAACGATGAAGCCGCGTGATTCGATGCCGACGATCAGGTCCGGCTTCAACCGATCACAGACCTCTCCGAGCTGACGCATGACCTCCTGCCAGGCGTCCGGTTGGCGCATCAGCGGGATGATGTCGCGAAAGAGGATCCCGGGCTGCGGGAAATCGGGGATTTCCCGGACCAGCTGACGCAGGTTGATAGGGGTCATGGTCGACGAATCAGCGCCAGTGCTGGCAGTATCGCAGCCATGGCCGAAGCCCCAGCGAGCGTGCAAACCCCCTTGTCCCGCCGCGGCATTGAGCGCCTGGATCTAATGCTCCTCTGCGCCGAAGCCCTGGACCTCAACGGTGGGGAGGCGATGGTTTGGCTGAGCGAGGAGATGGGCTTTACCGATCTCTTCCCGAACCGGGTGGAGCTCTGGAAGCGCCGCTGCAGCAACCCCCTGCGCCGCAATACCCGCCGGGCGTCCCTTAAGCCTGAGGAGACGGACGCACTGATTCGCATCCTGACCGCCCTCTCGGAGCGCCTGTACCCGATGTTGCGGACGCTGCTCTCCTCTGCTGAGCCCGCTGAGCTGAATGCCCAGCGTTGGGACTTGTTTCGCTCGCGTCTGCGGGAACTGGTGCTGGAGCGCCTCAACCCCCGGCGGGGTGGCGTCCAGCGTTTGTTGGATCCCGAGCAGGGACCAGCCCTGAGCCGTGAGCTGGTGCAGGCGATGGCGCTCTGCGCCGGTGAGGGTGGCTTCGAGCGCCTGCGGGCCAGTCTTCTTGATGCGGCTGTTTGATCACTGAGATGAAACTCACCACGCGCTACGAACAAACCAGCTGCCGCTTGATCGTCGAGGGTCTGCCGGATCTCTCCGCCGGGCAGGACGCGAGCACGATCGGCATCTTGACCGGCTTCACGATGGGGCTGGCTGGTCAGACCGAACTCGAGGGCAAGCGCGAGCACCTCCAGGCTCTGCTGAGCGCCGTGATTCCCTACGCCCGTCATCTGCTCAGTGGCGTGCCCAAGGCCTTTGGGGCCGCCGATGCGCCGGTGGCGATTGCCCCAGGTGAGACTGGCCACCAGTTGGAATTGCGCAGCAGCCAGCCGAACACACCGCCCTTGACCTTGCGTCTCGATGACGCCGAGCTCTCGGACCTGGTGCGTTGCCTCGATCAGTTGCGCTTGGACTCGCGCTTGGCGCTTCCCTTTGAGGCGCCGCCGCTGCTGCCGCTAGCCCGCAAGGAGCTGCGCCACCGTCAGCCCTTGCTCCGCCGGATTGCGGCTCCAGTGGCTGGTGTGGCGGCTCTTGCGATCAGTGCTGCCTTGATCGCGATGCTGCCGACGCCGAAGCCGGCAGCGCAGACTGCCCCCGAGCTGGCACCTCCGGCGAAGGGCGGTTGACGTCCGTTTGAATCACCCCACACTTGCTGTACTGCGATGAGCGCGTTGAGCTGGTCGGAATTGCGTCGTCGTGTCACCCGTCTGGGCGCCTGCCTGGACGTGGTCGTTCGCAGCGATCCGGAAGTGTGCGGTTTAAGCGGTACGGACTTCCATCTCTCGTTGCACCACGGCGGTCAGGGGGATTGCACTGTCGGCGACCTCAGCCTGGTGGATTGCCCCAATGAGCTGGTCTTGATCGAATTTGAACGCTGGATGCGCGGCGCTGGACACCAGCTGGAGTCATGACACGGCAGCGGCGTCTGCGGGTGGTCGGGAGCTCCTCGGGAGCGGCTGACCGTCAGCGTCCTGTCTTCCGCAAGCGCAAAGCCAAGCGCCGGCCTCGGCTGATCTTGGAGGCGGTGTTGATGATGGCCGGCGGCGTCGGCCTGCTGGTGCTGCTGCTTCAGCTGCCGGAGCTGATTGACCTCGACAGCCTGCTGTTGGTCAGCACCGCCTTGGCGCACCTCATCGGTGGCCTCTCCCAGCTGCTGATGGGAGTCCTCCAGTTGCTTGGCGTGCTGCTGTTGGGTGGTCTGGCCCTGTTGGCGCTTCTCTGTTTGTTGGGGGGGCTGGTGCGTTTCGTACGGGCCGTGGTGGCCCCAGCACCGAAGGCGACCAAGGCAAAGCGTCGCCGCTAGTCGCTGGTCTGACCATCCTGTGGGAAGCGTTCGATCACGCTTCTCCATGGCGACCCGTCGGTTTTGGCCCCTCGCGTTGTTCCTGCTTGGGGCCTTGACGCCAGCGGCGGCCCTGGCCTGTAGCCGTGTGCTCTCCAACGGCAACGGTCAGTCGGCTGTCGTCGGACGCACGATGGATCTCTATCTCGATGATCGGGCGGCCCTGGTGCTGCGGCCGCGCGGCCTTGAGGCCGGTGGTTTGCTCAGCAGGAGCGTTCCCAATGCCAAGCGCTGGCGCGTGAAGCACGGCAGCGTCGGGGTGATGAGTCTGGGAACCGTCCTCGCTGACGGCCTGAATGAACGGGGCCTGAACGTCAACCTGCTTTACCTCTCCGGCAGTGACTACGGCTCCGCCATGAGCGGTAAGCCGGTTCTCTCCAACCTGCGGATGGCGGCGTTTGTGCTCGACAACTTCGCGACGGTCGAGGAGGCGATTGCCGGCTTGGCCGAGGTTCAAATCGTCTCCGACACAATCCTGGATCGCAATTGGGGCCTGCATCTATCGATGGCGGATCGCCGTGGACGCTCTGCGGTGGTCGAGTTCATCGGTGGCCGGATGGTGGTGCACCAGGGGAACCAGACCCGGGTGATGACGAACGAGCCACCGCTGGCCTGGCAGCTGCAGAACCTCAAGCGCTACCGGCCCTTTGGAGGAACGCTGCCGCTGCCCGGTGATGTCGATCCCGCCTCCCGCTTTGTGCGCGCTTCGACGTTCCTGAGCACCCTGCCTCAAGCTTCCATACCCGACGAGGCGGAGGCGAATCTCTACGGGGTGCTGAAAAATGTCGCCGTTCCGGCGGGCGCCGAGGATTACTCCGGTGGTCAGGCGGAGGACAGCTGGCAGACCCTCTGGACCGTGATCGCC
>JAAZUZ010000022.1 GCA_018623875.1 Synechococcus sp. HW_metabat.21 | reverse complement strand
TCTCCCACCAATGCCCGGCTCGGCCGATCAGGTTGTAGCGCTCCTGGGCAAAAGCACCCATGCCGTGGCCGAGGTCCAGGTTGCGCAGGCGCAGGAGCTCAGGGATGGGGACCGCGTTGGGGCAGGGCAGGCAGGCCCGGCATTGCTGGCAGGCGCTGGCGGCAAGACGGTTTTGCCCGGCCAGCCAAGCCCGATCCAGGGACTGGCGATGGCTGGGCTCAAGCCAGCGGCCCTCCTCCGCAGTCAGGCGCTTGGCGAGATCCAGGTCGCTGGCTTGGGCGGCCCCCAGGGTCAGGCTCGAGATGCCTGCATCCAGTAGGAAGCGGTAGGCCAACTCCAACGGCTCAAAGGGCGAGCAATCGGCGCGCAGCTGCTCAGGTGGTGCGTAGAGCCGGCCCCCCTTGTCGGCCGGTGAAATGGCGAGCACGCCAATGCCCTCCCGAAGCGCGGCCTGAGCCAGGGGAATTCGGGTCTGATCGAACCAGTGCAGATGGAGGCTGCAGAAGCTGAAGCGCCCTGAGGCAAGGGCGGTTTCAATCAGCGCGAGCTCGCCGTGGCTCGAGAACCCCACTTGGCTGACCAATCCCTCCGCCAGGGCCCAGCGCAGCAGCTCCGCGCCGGCTCCCCGTAGGGCCCAGTCCAGATGCTCAGGCCGGTTCAGGCCATGGACCGCCAAGTTGTCGAGCCGCTCGAGCCCCAGGCGTTGCAAGATCCCCCGCAGTTGGATCTTGCCCTCCTCCAGCGCGATGCCTGGAAGCAGCTTGCTGGTGATCACCAGCGGCTCCGATCCCCGCCATTGCCTGAGGGCTTGGCCCAAGAACGCCTCCGCGGGGCCATAGGCCGGGGCGGTCTCGATGTGGTTGATGCCCGCGGCCAGGGCCGCGGTGAGCACCTCCGCCATCTGCTGCGGGCTCGTCGTGGCCCGCATCGTGCCGAGGCAGAACGGGGAGACCGGGGCTCCCCGGCCAAAGGGGCGGCGTTCAGCCAGCGTCTTCCTCCGGCTGTTCCGCAGAGGGCTCCACCTCCGTCTGGGCTTGGTTGATGTTCCGGACCAGTTCAGCGGGACTGATGCCGTCGATGAAGCGCCGGAAATCGGCGGCGTCTTCGGCGTCCGCCTCTGCATCGACGGGAATGGAGGCGTCGGCAACCACTTCCTCCAGCATCCAGATCCCACTGCCGGTGCGGATCGCCAGGGCAATGGCGTCGCTGGGGCGGGCGTCCAGTTCCACCTCCTCTTCGCCAGCTGTTTGCAGTTTCAGGACGGCACGAAAGGTGCTGTCTTCGATGGTGTGAACGATGACCTTGGTGAGCTGCAGGCCCCCGGCCTGCAGGAGGTCCACCATCAGGTCATGGCTGAGGGGCCGGGGTGGAGCCTGGTCGCTCAGCCCGGCCATGATGTTTTGGGCCTGGGCCTGGTCGATCCAGATCGGCACCTGACGTCGGCCCGACGGGTCGCGAAGCAGAACGATCGGGCTGCGACTGGCGGCATCGAGGGCAATGCCGGCCACTTGCATTTCGACCATGACTTGCCCGCTCTCCCTTCTGCCCGATTATGGCCAGTGTTGATCGGGCCACCGCATGTTCACAGGGCTGGTGCAGGCCACCGGACAGCTGCAGCGCCGCAGTGGCGGCCTGACGCTGCAGATCCCCCCGGGTTCTGATCTCGACCCTGCCCAGTTGGCCCTGGGGGACAGCGTTGCCGTCGACGGTGTCTGTTTGACCGTGACCGAACGCTCCGCCAGCGGTTTTCAGGCCGACGTCAGCGAGGAGACCCTGAGCCGTACGACCCTCTCGGCGAAGGCCGACCGAGGGGGCTGGGTGAATCTCGAGCCGGCCCTGCGTCTTCAGGATCGTCTCGGCGGACATCTGGTGAGTGGCCACGTCGATGGCCTGGGCCATGTGGTGGCGGTGGAGCAGCAGAGCGCGTCATGGACACTCAGGCTGCGTTGGCAGGATCCGGCCTTCGGCCGCTACATCTGCGAGAAGGCCAGCATCGCCGTCGATGGCATCAGCCTGACCGTGGCGGGGTGCAGCGCTGATGGGGCCGAGTTTTGGATTGCGGTGATTCCCCACACCTGGAGCAGCACGACCCTGCAGCATCTGAAGCGGGGCACGCCGGTGAACTTGGAGGCGGATCTGCTGGCGAAGTACACCGAACGCCTGCTTCAGCACGGCGCGTCGGGATCTGGTCCGTCGACGGCTCCGATTAGTGATGCCTGGTTGAAGGAACACGGCTGGAGCTGACAACCCCAAAGGCCATGCCTACGTTCCGGGGGTTCGTGTTCCTGCTGAACACTTCATGGCTTCTGACGACAATTCCGGTTTGGCGGTGGGTGCCCTGCGCAGCTTCACCGTCGCCGAAGGCATCCTGTTGCTGGTGCTGGGCGTTCTCGCCCTGATTTTCCCGATGATTGCCTCCGCCTGGGTGACGGTGGTGGTGGCCTTGGCTTTTCTGGTGGGCGGGATCATCGGCTGGGTGAACAGCCTCAATCGCTCCAGGCAGCTGAGCAAATGGCACTGTTTCTGGCGCCTTGTGGTCTCCACCTTGTTTGTGGTGACCGGCGCTTGGATTATTCAGCAGTTCAGCGCCGGCGTGGAACCGGCAGCGGCTCAGGTGGCGGCCTTGGCCTTCGCCATCGGCATCGTGTTCCTGGTGGAGGGTGTGGTGGCCAGCATCGTCTCCCTATCCCACACCGAGATGGCCGGTTGGGGCTGGGGTTTGGCTAACGGCATCGTCACCTTCATCCTCGGCCTGATCATCGTTTCGATGCAGGGCCTGGGTCTGTTGAGCGTGATCGGCATCCTGGTGGGGATCAGCTTCCTCTTTAGCGGGATTGACCTTTTGGTGTTCAGTGCCGCTTTCCACGGACCGGACGACCGCTAAACGCTCAAGTGCGGCCTTTAGAGGGCTTCTTTTGTGCTGCTGTCCCCCTCGAGGGGCAGCAGCCAAATGGAGCCCGTTTCTTTGTGGATCTCGATCTTGAATTCCTGGCCGGGCTCCAGCCCCATTCGGCGGGTGTAGGCGTTCCCAATCAGCAGGTTTCCATTGCCGTGCACCTTGGTGCGGAACTCGGCTTGGCGACCTTTGGTTCCACTGCCGCCGCCGCTCTGGCTGGGCAGCTTGTAGCCCTTCGCTTCAACGAGGGCGCGGTAGAAGCTTTTTTTGAGTAGACGACCACTGGGACCGACGTAGCCGCAGGCTCTGGCGATCTGATCCTCCGGGCGATTGCTGAGGGAGCGAGCCTTATCCAGCAGCGCCTTGCCTTCCAGCATCTCGGTTGGCTTGGTTGTCTTCTCTTCGACGAACACCGGTGCGTTGGGGTGCTGGCGGCCCGATTGTGCCGATCCCAAGCAATGCTTCGCAAGGGCAACTTGCAAGAACTGTGATCAAACAGCGGCCCTACAGCAGATACAGGATTCCGTAGAGGACCACCCAGATGCCATCGACGAAGTGCCAATAAAGCTCCGCGGCCTCCAGAGGAAAGAGGTTGTCTTGGCTCACCCGACCACCATCGCGGCATTGCCACCAGACGATCAGGATCATCAAGCCGCCCAAGGTCACGTGCAGACCGTGGAAGCCGGTGATGGCATAGAAGGTGCTGGCGAAGAGGTTGTCGGTGAGGCCGAAGGGGAGCTCGAAGTACTCCTTCATCTGCCCGGCCAAAAACGCAAAGCCAAGGGCGGCGCTGATCAGTAACCAACGCTGGCCCAGGGCCCGTTGGTTGCGTTTCATCGCCGCACCAGCGCGATGGAAGGTGAAGCTGCTGATCAGCAGCAGCAAGGTGTTGATGGTGGGCAGCACCAGCTCGAGCTCGTAGGTCGCTCCGGATGGCAACGGGTTGACGGCGCGGAAGGTCAGATACGCCGCGAAGAACCCGGCGAAGGTCATGCCATCGGCAACCAGAAAGGTGGCGAGGCCGAACATCCGGAAGTCGCCGTGGTGCTCGTGCGCTTCTGTGGCCTCCTGTTGGCTGAGGGACTCGCTGGAACTCAGGCTGGTCATGGTGTTCAGGAGCGCTGGTCAGAGTTGCCGAGCTTCCAGAGCTCAGGGCCCGAGGTGGCGGCTAAGGGGAGTTCGCCGGCGGGGGTGCCATAGCCATAGGGCTCTGTCACCAAGGGTGCTTCCCCTTTCCAGTTCTCCACGGGTGGGGGGGAACTGGTGAGCCACTCCGGCGTCAGGGCATCCCAGGGGTTGTCGCCGGCCGGCGCCCCGTTGAAGGCACTGAGGACGACGTTCAGCAGGAAGGGCAGGGTGCTGATTGCCATGAGCAGGGCCCCGACACTGCTGAGCTGGTTGATCAGCTCGAACTGGGGGTCGTATTCAGCGACACGCCTGGGCATGCCATTGAGGCCGAGCCAGTGCTGCGGTGCGAAGCAAAGGTTGAAGCCGACGAAGGTGAGCAGAAAGTGCAGTCGGCCCAGATCTTCATTCAGCAATCGCCCGGTCACCTTCGGGTACCAGTGGTAGATCGAGGCGAAGATCACAAACACCGTGCCGCCATAGACGATGTAGTGGAAATGGGCGACGACGAAGTAGGTGTCGTGCACATGGATGTCAAAGGGGACCTGGGCTAGGGCTACGCCCGTGATCCCACCGAAGACAAAGTTGATGATGAAGCCGCAGGAGAACAGCATCGCGCTGTTGAGGGCAATGCGGCCGCCCCACATCGTCGCGAGCCAGTTAAAGAATTTGATGCCCGTTGGTACGGCGATAAAGGAGGTGGCGATCGTGAAGAACAGCCGCATCCAGGGAGGCGTCCCGCTCGTGAACATGTGGTGGGCCCAGACGATCAGCCCAAGGAAGACAATGCCCATGATCGAATACACCATCGTCGTGTAGCCGAAGAGGGGCTTACGGCAATGGATGGGCAGGATTTCGCTGACCAGGCCAAAGGCCGGCAACACCATGATGTAAACCGCCGGGTGGGAATAGAACCAGAACAGGTGCTGGTAGACCACCGCATTGCCCCCCAGGCTGGGGTTGAAAAAGCCGGTGTGGGCAATGATGTCGAAGCTCAGTAGCACCAGCGTTCCAGCCAGAACGGGGGTGGAGAGCACCACCAAGATGCTGGTGCCGAGCATCGCCCAGCAGTACATCGGAAGCTGCATCAACTTCAGCCCCGGACGCCGCAATTTGAGGATCGTGGCGATGAAGTTGATCCCACCAAAGATCGAGCTGCCGCCGAGCAGCAGCACACTCAAGATCCAGATGATCTGACCCGTTGCCGGGGTGGTGATGCTCAAGGGGGGGTAGGCGGTCCAACCCGATTGGGGGGCGCTGGCGATGAAGTAACTGCTGATCAGCAGCAATCCGGCTGGCGGGATGAGCCAAAACGCCACGGCATTCAGCCGAGGGAAGGCCATGTCTCGGGCACCGACATAGAAGGGGATCAGGTAGTTGCCGAAGGCGCCATTGACCACCGGGACGATCCATAAAAAGATCATCACCGTGCCGTGCAGGGTCAGGACTTCGTTGTAGGTCTCCCGCGGCAGGAAGTCAGAAATCGGAGTGAGCAGCTCCGTTCGGATGGCACCAGCGAGGGCGCCGCCGATCAGATAAAAGATGAAGCCGCACACCAAATACTGCAGTCCGATCACCTTGTGATCAGTGCTGAAGCTGAGGTAGCGAAGCCAGCCCTGGGGTTGGAGCGGCGTGCTCTGCTCGGGGGTCAGGCTGATGGTCATGACTGCACCGGGGTCTGGGGAGCGGCGTTCGCAATCGGACTGTTTTGGTTCACCCAGGCTTCGAACGTCTCGGGTTCGTCGACGATCACGGTTGAGCGCATGCCGCCGTGGTACGGACCGCAGAGCTCCGCGCAGACGATCGGATAGCGGCCCGGTCGGGTGGCGGTAAAGCTCAACAGGGTGGGTTGACCTGGGATGACGTCCTGCTTGAGGCGGAACTCCGGCACCCAAAAGGCATGAATCACGTCATTGGCCTTCATGTGAAGGGCCACCGGCTGCCCCATGGGCACATGGAGCTCGCCGCTCGTGATCTCCGCGTCGGGGTAGTGAAAGATGAAGGCGAATTGCATCGCCGTCACATCGATCGGCAGTGGAGCAGCAGCAGCATCGCTCTCAAGGCTGACCGGGCTGATGCCACCCCAGGTGCGGGATTCCTCCATCTCCCCGCCCATGGCGTGCATGCTGTGGTCGTTGAGCGGCGCCATGCCGCCCATTCGGTCGTAGATGTCGTAGCTGTAGATGCCGACGAACAGCACGACCACCGCGGGGATGGCGGTCCAGAGGATCTCGAGGGGGAGGTTTCCCTCGACGGCTTCACCATCACCGCTTTCACCAGGCTTGCGGCGGAATTTCACAAGGCTGTAAACGATCAGCCCAACAATCCCGACAAAGAGGATGGTGCCAATGCTGAAGAGAACCTTGAAAAGTTCGTCGTAGACCGGCGCATTCGCGCTGGCATCAACCGGGAGGAGGTTGATGTTCTGCCCGATCCATAGGCCCAGCAAAACAAGGGCCATGCCGGTGATCAGGGTGAGGATTGCGGCTGGAATCCGCATGGTCCTGGAATCGATCGCGATCAGCCTATGGAGGGTTTGCGATTCAGGAGTCGTTCTTGGTTCTTTGCAGTAATCCGCCGCTGATCGGTGAGGGAATGCTCACGGATTAATCACTATCGGTGTCGCTTTGGGACTGCTTGTTGCGCTGGTTAGCGAAGCCGAGGAGACGTCACTAGTTTGACGCCAACCGCCCTTCTCCCCCTGAGATGTTCGGCGCCACACAGCCCAGCAAACGAGATGGTTTAGCCGCGCTCTGCGCCCACCTTTTGGTGGCTCTGATTGCCCTTGTGGTGATTGGCGGCGCGACGCGGGTGATGGAGGCAGGTCTGGCTTGTCCCGACTGGCCCCTTTGCTACGGCTCCCTCTTGCCGGGTCGGCAGATGAACCTCCAGGTCTTCCTGGAATGGTTCCACCGCCTCGATGCCTTCGTCGTGGGTGTCGGTCTGCTGGTGCTCACCGCGGCGAGCTGGTGGTGGAGACGCGAGTTGCCGAAGGGCTTCCCGCTGTTCTCCAGCCTCAGCCTTGTCTTGGTCGCCGTTCAGGCCGGCTTGGGGGCCTTAACGGTGACCCTGTTGCTGCCCTTCCCTGTGGTGACGGCGCACCTGCTCACCGCCCTGGTGCTGGTGGCTCTCCTGAGTGGTCTGAGCGAACTGCTCAGGACCGGCTCGCTCGCCGCAACCTCGAGCCGCTCTCTCGTTTGGGCTGGTGTCGCCGCCGCCCTCGCCTTGGCCGTTCTGGTGCAATGCCTTCTTGGGGGGTTGATGGCCAGTCAGTGGGCTGCGGGCCGTTGCCTGAGCTCGGGTGAGGGCTGCTCCTGGCTTCTCTTGCATCGCCTTGGTGCGCGGCCTGTGGGGGTTCTGGTGCTGCTCGGTTCTGGACTTCTGCTCTGGAAGCGTCCCAGTGATCGCCCCTTGGCCTTAGCGGCGGCCCTGTTGGTGTTGCTTCAGATCGCCCTAGGCGTCCTGAGCTTGCGTCTCAGCTTGTCTATCCCCGCGGTGACGGTGGCCCACCAGCTCGGGGCGGCACTGCTGGTGGCTGTTTTGGCGGCCTTGACCGTTCGTAGTTGGCCGGAGGTGCTTCGTGGCTAATTCGCTGACCTTGACGCGTGAGGAGGTGGTTCCCTCCCGGAAGCGGGTCAAGTTGCCCCCCTGGTTGGAGATCGCGAAGCCGCGGCTGATTCCCCTGCTCTTGGCCACCACCCTCGGTGGGATGGCGTTGTCAGAGGGCTGGCCGCTGCCTCCCTTGCGTTTGGCCTGCACCTTGGGCGGCGGAGCCTTGGCGGCGGCAGCGGCCGGTGTCTTGAACTGTCTTTGGGAGCAGGAGCTCGATGGCCGCATGCAGCGGACCAGCGGCCGTGCCCTCCCCTCCGGTCGCCTCTCCATCACGGCGGCCTTTGCCATTGCCGTCACCTTGACCTTGACGGCAGCCACCCTCTTGGTGGGGGGCGTGAATTGTCTGGCCGCGAGCTTGTCGCTGCTGGGCCTCTGCAGCTACGTGCTGCTCTACACGGTGCTACTCAAGCCCCGTACCACCCAGAACATCGTCATTGGCGGTGTGGCAGGCGCCATTCCTCCGCTGGTGGGCGCCGCCGCCGCCACCGGTCACCTGGGCCTGGGCAGTTGGTGGTTGTTTGCCCTGGTGATGCTCTGGACGCCCGCCCATTTCTGGGCCTTGGCTTTGTTGCTCAAGGAGGACTACCGCGCTGTGGGCATTCCGATGCTTCCGGTGGTGAAGGGCAGTGGTGCCACAGCTGAGGCCATTCGCTGGTACGCCCTGGCCACCGTCGTGCTCAGTCTGGTGGGGGTCTGGGCCTTGCCCGGCGGTGGGTTGCTCTATGGGCTCTTGCTGCTGCCGTTCAACGCTCGGCTGCTGCAGATGACCTGGACATTGCAGCAAGACCCCGATGATCTTCAGCGGGCCAAGGGCCTCTTTCGCTGGTCGATCTTCTATCTCTTTGGTGTCTGTCTGCTGCTCTTGATGGCGCGCATGCCGGCCGGCGAGCAGTTCTCCGAGCAGGGCTTTGCCCTGCTCGGCTGGAGTGGGTCCGGCAACGCAGGTTTCACCCTGGCCGCATCGCTGGTCAGCAGCGCTTTCTAGATTCGATACCTCTAGTGCTTCAGCGAGGTCGGCGGCGGTGACTCATCCAGTGATTGATCTGGAGAACGTCTCCAAGCGCTACGGCAAAGGCGAGAAAGCCGTCGACGCCCTCAATGGTCTGAACCTGCAGGTTCCCGCCGGCAGCCTGTTTGGGTTGCTCGGCCCGAATGGGGCAGGCAAAACCACCACCCTGCGCATCCTGGCCACGTTGTTGGCCCCATCCAGCGGCCGGGTTGAGGTGGCTGGGCTGGATGCCCTGGCCGACCCCAGGGGCGTTCGCGAGCGCCTGGGCTATGTGGCCCAGGAGGTCGCCCTCGACAAAATCCTCAGCGGCCGTGAGCTGCTCCAGTTGCAGGGGGACCTGTATCACCTGCCCCGTTCAGCGCGGGATCAGCGCATCGCTGAGCTGATTGAGCTGTTGGGCATGGCCGACTGGATCGATCGCCGCAGTGGCACCTACTCCGGCGGGATGCGTCGCCGCTTGGATTTGGCCTCGGGACTGCTGCACCGGCCGGATGTTCTGGTGCTCGATGAACCCACCGTTGGTCTGGATATCGAAAGCCGCGCCGCCATCTGGACGGTTCTGCGTCAACTGCGGGATCAAGGGACCACGGTGCTGCTCAGCAGCCACTACCTCGAAGAGGTCGATGCCCTGGCGGATCAGCTGGCGATCATCGAGGGCGGCCGTGTGATCGCTTCAGGCCCCCCGTCTGAGCTCAAAGCAGCCCTCGGCGGTGACCGCGTCACCCTGCGGATTCGCGAATTCAGCGATGAGCCCGAGGCCCTGCGGGTGCAACAGCTGCTGCAGGCCTGCCCCGGGGTGCGCCAGGTGGTCGTGAACCGGGCCCAAGGTTTCTCCTTGAATCTGGTGGTCGAAAACGACGGTGTCGTCGAGCAACTGCGGCGCCAGTTGGCCGAGGCCCAACTGCCGGTTTTCGCCTTGGCCCAGAGCCGCCCCAGCCTGGATGACGTTTACCTCCAGGCGACGGGCCGCACCTTGATGGATGCCGAATTGGCGGTGGCCGGTGTCCGTGATGCCAAGGCGGAGCGCAAGCAGTCGATGCGTTGACCCCTGCTTCGGTTCGGGATTTCCCCGGGATGGACTTTTCTGCTTTCTGACATGACCAGCGCTTCCTCTTCCTTGCTCAGTCCGACCCCCCGCGCGAACGCGCAGCGTTCGGCGCTGGCTGATCTGACCCAGGAAACCCTGGCCCTCACCCGCCGTCTGTTTCTGCAACTGGCCCGCCGGCCCTCGACGTTGGTGGCGGGGGTCCTGCAGCCCCTGATTTGGTTGGTCCTCTTTGGGGCCCTCTTTGCGAATGCCCCTGAGGGACTGCTGCCCGAGGGCATGAGCTATGGACGCTTCCTTGGGGCCGGTGTGATCGTCTTCACGGCCTTTAGTGCGGCCCTCAATGCCGGCTTGCCGGTGATGTTCGATCGCGAGTTCGGCTTCCTCAATCGACTGCTCGTGGCGCCCTTGCGCTCCCGCAGTTCGATTGTGTTGGCGTCGGTGCTTTACATCACCGCGCTCAGCCTCGTGCAGAGCGTCGCGATCATGGCCACGGCCTGGGTGTTGGGGTACGGCTGGCCCGGCGGCGCTGGCTTGCTGCTGGTGCTGTTGACCTTGCTCTTGCTGGTGTTTGCGGTGACGGGCCTGAGTTTGGGCTTGGCCTTTGCGCTGCCGGGGCACATCGAGTTGATTGCCGTGATCTTTGTGGCCAACTTGCCGCTGCTGTTTGCCAGTACGGCTTTGGCCCCGATTTCCTTTATGCCGGCCTGGTTGGGCTGGCTAGCGGCCGTAAATCCCCTTACCTTCGCGATTGAGCCGATTCGCGCCGCCTACGCCGGTCACTTTTCCCTTTCTGCCGTGGTCTTGCATGCTCCCTATGGGGAGTTGACGGCTGCAGCCTGTTTGGGAGTTCTGGCCGCCCTTGCGGTGGGTTTGTTCCTGCTGATCCGCCCGTTGCTGGATCGCAAGCTCGCCTGATCTATCCCGGACGCGATCGTGGCCCAGCGCCCTTCCCCACCTCCTTCCCCGCAGGCCCGACGCCAGGCCCATGTCCTCTCCCTGCGGCAGGCCCTGTCCAAGCGCGACCGAGCTGGAGTCGATGGATTGCTTGGGCAATGGGTCCATCGCCACGGTGTCGCTGATCTCGAGCCGTTGCTGAAAGAGCTGGAGCAGGAGGATCCCGAGGGCCTGAGTTGGTGGCGCTTGGGCGAGCAACAGCCTGAAGCAGAGGATTTCGCGCCTGAGCCGGTCGTCATCGCTGAACCGGTCATCGCTGAACCGGTCGTCGCTGAAAGCGAGCCCGTCCAAGAGGAGGTCCTTGCTGAGCCTGTGGCCGAAGCGGTCCCAGACCCTGAGCCCATCGTCGCCGCAGCCCCTGCCCCTGCCACTGCAGTCAGCGAACCTGAACCGGTTGCTGTGCCCGCACCTCTGCCCATTACCCAGGGCTCTATCCGTCCGCGTCCCGCCGCTTCGCGGCCTGCTCCTGCGCCCAGTCATCCCGCCCTCGCTGAGTTGCGCTCTTGGCTGCCGAGTGCCGGAGAGTCCCGTGCTGCCTGATCCCTCCAGGCTGCGGGGCGGGCTGATCGTTTCGGTTCAAGCTCCGGAAGGCTCGCCGATGCGCGATCCACAGGTGATCGCCGCCATGGCGGAGGCGAGCCTGAACAACGGCGCGCTAGGCGTTCGCTTGGAGAGCCCCGAGCACATCGGGGCCGTGCGTCGTCGTTGCCCCGAAGCCTTGATCATTGGGCTGTGGAAGCGCACGTTCCCAGACAGTGCCGTCTACATCACCCCAGGCTGGAAGGAGATCCAGGCGGTTTGGGCCGCCGGAGCCGATGTGATTGCCCTCGATGCGACAGAACGGGCTCGACCGGGCGGGGCCCAGTTGCCTGCGTTGCTGCAGCGGGCCAAGCAGGAGCTGGGCGCGTGCTTGATGGCCGATGTCGACAGCCTGGAGAACGGTCTTCGCGCCGCGCAATGGGGTTGCGATTGGGTGGGGACAACCCTCTATGGCTACACCGAGGCCACCGCATCGCAGCCGCCGCCGGCTTGGCCTGTTTTGGCTCCTCTTCGCCAGCAGCTGCCAGCCGACGTGATGCTGATTTGTGAGGGGGGAATCGCTTCGGCTCAGCAGGCCCGTCAGGCCCTCGATGCTGGAGCTGACGCAGTCGTTGTGGGCACCGCCATCACCGGAGTGGATCTTCAGGTGGCCGCGTATCAGCGTGCTTTGGCGACCTAGGCGCCCAAAAGCTTTCTGAAGGAGCGGGCCTTCAGCGCAGGCCGTGAGCACACTGAGCTTGTCTCGCCTGTCTCATGTGGGAGGAGGGCTGATGGACTCCCAACGCGCACTTCCGTTGTTTTCGATGGCGTTGGGCGTGACGCTTTTGGCCACGCCCATGACAGGGCTCCCCTTCGCTGAGCTTGAGGCGTTGAACAGGGAGCTGGGCCTCCTTTGCAGCGATCCGCCTAAGGAAGCCCTTGCTGTCTGCCGGATTCACGCCCGCTTGGTTCGGACGATGTAGTCCGCGATCACATCATGCCGGGCATGCCCATGCCGCCCATGCCACCCATGCCACCCATTCCGCCCATGCCACCCATGGGATCCATGCCACCGCCACCGGGGGCGGGAGCAGCGGCGGGTTCGGGCTTGTCCGCAATCACCGCTTCGGTGGTGAGCAGTAGGGAGGCGATGGAGACGGCGTCCTGCAGGGCCAGTCGAACCACCTTGGCGGCATCAAGGATGCCCGCGGTCAGAAGGTTCTCGTAGCTGCCGGTGGCGGCATTGAAGCCGTTGCCGCTGCTGGCGACTTGATCGGCCACCACATTGGGGTCGTAGCCAGCGTTGGCTGCGATCTGGTGCAGAGGAGCGGAGAGGGCGCGCTGCACGATCTGAACGCCGGTGCGCTCATCCCCATCCAGTTGGGCGGCGAGGCCGTCCAGGTTGGCGGCGAGCTGAACCAGGGTGCTGCCACCGCCGGCCACGATCCCCTCTTCCACCGCAGCGCGGGTGGCGTTCAGGGCATCCTCGATGCGCAGTTTGCGGTTGCGCAGCTCCGTCTCGGTGGGGGCGCCGACCTTGATCACGGCAACGCCGCCGGCCAGCTTGGCGATGCGCTCGCTCAGCTTCTCGCGGTCGTACTCCGACTCGGTGTTCTCCAGCTCGCGCTTGATTGCCGACACCCGGTCGCGCACGGCGGCCTGGTGGGCGTCGCTGGCCACGATCGTGGTGTCGTCCTTGCTGATCGTGATCCGGCGCACGCTGCCGAGATCCTCCAGGCCCACTTGATCCAGCGCCATGGCGCGGTCTTCGCTGATCAGGTTCGCGCCGGTCAGGATGGCGATGTCCTGGAGCTGGGCTTTGCGGCGATCGCCAAAGCCAGGGGCGCGCACGGCGGCCACCTGAAGGACGCCGCGGTTCTTGTTGACCACCAGGGTGGCCAGGGCCTCACCTTCGACTTCCTCAGAGAGGATCACCAGCGGTTTGCCAGCTTTCGAGACGGCCTCAAGGACGGGGACCAGGTCGTTGATCGCGCTGATCTTGCGGTCGGTGACCAGCAGCAGTGCATCGTCGAATTCGCAAACACGACGGTCGTTGTCGGTCACGAAGTAGGGGGAGCTGTAGCCCCGATCGAAGGCCATGCCTTCGGTGATCTCCAGTTCGGTCGCCAGGCTCTTGCTTTCCTCGACGGTGATGACGCCATCGACGCTCACCTTGTCCATGGCCTCGCTGACCATCCGGCCCACTTCCTCGTCACCGCCGGAGCTGACGGTGGCCACCTGGCGGATCGAATCACCCGCGACGGAGGTGGAGCGCTCTTGGATGCCCGCCACGATTTGAGCCGTGGCTTTTTCCATGCCGCGGCGCAGGCCCACAGGGCTTGCACCCGCGGCCACGTTGCGGAGACCTTCGCGGGTCATGGCCTGGGCGAGGACCGTGGCGGTCGTCGTGCCGTCGCCGGCCTTGTCCTTGGTTTTGGTGGCGACCTGCAGGAGCAGTTTGGCGCCCAGATTCTCGAAGGGGTCTTCGAGTTCGATGTCCCGGGCGATGGTCACGCCGTCGTTGACCACATCCGGGGCGCCGAACTTCTTCTCGAGCACCACGTTGCGGCCCTTGGGACCGATGGTGACCTTCACCGCATCGGCGAGGGCGTTCACGCCGCGCTCGAGATAGGCGCGGGATTCATCGGAGAAGGAGAGCAGCTTGGCCATCGCGGAGGCTGATCGCGCTGTAGTGGCCACAGACTCCCATGGAGAGGTAGCCATTGGCTTGTGGGGAAAGCCGAATGGATCAAGCCCAAACCCTGTCGCTGACCGGTTGGGCTCGATAGGGTTTCGACCATGGAGGACAGCATCAGCGACGCCTTGGCCGAGGGCCTCAATGGGCCTCTAACTGACGCCATGGCCGACCCAACGGCCGGCAGTAATGCGATGGCCTTTTTGATCGTGGCCGGCTTGGGTCTCGGGATGGCCCTGATCTATGTCCCCTTGCGCATCTTCCTTACGGCGACGGCCCGCAGCCGCCGCTTGCGCCTGTTGCAGCGCATCCGGCGGTTGCGGGAAGAGCTCACCCAACCCGTTGAGGGGTAGCGCTCAGCGCATCACCATGCCGCCATCCACCTGCAGGACCTGGCCGGTCATGTAGGCCGCGGCGGGGTCAGCCGCCAGGAAGCGCACGGCGCTGGCCACTTCGGTGGGTTGGCCCATTCGTCCCAGGGGAATGGCCTTGAGGATCGGCTCCTTGTCGAGTTCCGCGGTCATGTCGCTCTCGATGAAGCCCGGGGCCACCGCATTCACGGTGACGCCGCGGCTGGCGAATTCGGCGGCGCTGCTGCGGGTCAGGCCAATCACGCCGGCTTTGGCGGCGCTGTAGTTGGCCTGGCCGGGGTTGCCCATCAGCCCCACAACCGAGGTGATGTTGATGATGCGACCGCTGCGGGCCTTCAGCATCGCCCGGCTCACCGCCCGGGTGCAGAGAAAGACGCCGCTGAGGTTCAGGTCGATCACGCTCTGCCAATCGGCGCTCTTCATGCGCATCAGCAGGCCATCACGGGTGATGCCCGCGTTGTTGACCAACACGTCCAGGCGCCCTTCCGTCTCGAGGACCGCCTTCACCATGGCCTCCACCTGCTCTTCGTCCGCCACGTTGGCCTGGTGGGCCCAGGCCTGGCCGCCGGCGGCTTGAATCTCAGCCACCACCGCTTCAGCGGCAGCAGGGGAGCTGGCGTAGTTCACGACCACCTTTGCCCCGGCTTGCGCGAGCTCGCGGGCAATCGAAGCCCCGATGCCCCGGCTGGCTCCGGTGACCAGCGCAACCTGACCGGCAAGGGGGGTGCTGTCCGCCATGGAGAACGCAGAAAAGTCGGTCCAGGCTAGGCGGGCATGTTTTTGACCTCGGCCAGGGCCGGCCCGAGGAGTTCACCAAAGCGCTGTAATTGGTGCTTGCTGCCCATCACCACCAGCAATTGTCCGGGCCCGAGACGCACATCGCCGCCGGGATTGGCGATCAGTGGTTCTGGGGCACCCGTGCTCAGTTGGCTGGCGGCGGGGTTGCGGATGGC
>JAAZUZ010000141.1 GCA_018623875.1 Synechococcus sp. HW_metabat.21 | reverse complement strand
CTTCGCCGTCGGGTCCTGGGGCCGTTCTCCAGTTTTGAGACCGCGGAGCAGGCCGCTTTGGCCTGGCGCCGTCTGGGGGCGAGTGCTGTCGTGGCCCATCCCGGAGAGTGGGAGGTCTGGGCGGCTCCTGGGAAGGCCGCGCCAGCGGGGTACAGCTCGAAGCTGGAAGAACAGGTCATCAGCGAGGTCTTGTCCTTGCAGGTGCAACGGCCGGAGGGATGGAGGACGCTCCAGGCACCGGTGCGGATTGAGGCCCCCGGGGGTCTGCGCTGGCAGGGCGGGGTGTTTCGGGGCCCGTTCCGGCTGCAGCCGGATGCCTATGGGAGCTGGACGCTGGTGGAGCAGGTGCCACTTGAGCGCTATCTCCAGGGCGTCGTTCCCCATGAGATTGGGGCGGGTGCACCCGCGGCGGCCCTGGCGGCTCAAGCGGTCTTGGCTCGCACCTGGGCCCTGGGCAACCAGCACCGCTTTGCCCTGGACGGCTATCACCTCTGCTCCGACACCCAATGTCAGGTGTACAGCGATCCACGCCTGGCCCGCTCAGGGGTGAAAGCGGCGATTCGAGCGACCCAGGGGCAGGTCTTGGCCTGGCAGGGGAAGCCGATCCATGCCGTGTATCACGCCAGTAACGGTGGGGTGAGTGCCAACGAGGACGAAGCTTGGTCCCTGCCGGATCTGCCCTATTTGGAGCCCGCCTTTGATCGGGCGGGGGGAGCGCCGCAGGGGTTGGCCCTGCCGCTGAGCCAGCGCCAGCAGGTGCGCTC
The DNA here is from genome assembly GCA_018623875.1 of Synechococcus sp. HW_metabat.21. Lineage (GTDB taxonomy): Bacteria > Cyanobacteriota > Cyanobacteriia > PCC-6307 > Cyanobiaceae > Vulcanococcus. The sequence goes on along the minus strand of JAAZUZ010000141.1, from coordinate 3,975 downwards.
GGTGTTGGCGGCAACCGCTGGGGTCTATGGCCAAAACCACCCCTACTTCCGTTGGCAGCGGGTCTTGGGTCAAGAGAGCTTTGCCCGTGCCCTTGGTGCCGGCGCCGCTGCCGTTGGATCGCCGGTGCAACCGGTGGTGCTGGAACGGGGTCCCAGTGGTCGCGTGGTCCGCTTGGCACTGCGCGGTCCCTTGGGGGAGCGGGTGCTGGTCCGTGATGCCATCCGCCGCACCCTGCGGCGCTTACCCAGCACCTTGTTTGTGATCGAACCGGCCGGCTCCGGCCTGTGGCGTTTTGAAGGAGGTGGTTTTGGCCATGGCGCTGGCCTGTCCCAGGCCGGTGCCATCGATCTCGGGGGGCGCGGTTGGACCGTGCGGCAGATCCTGCGGCACTACTACCCCGGAACCCAGTTGGTTCCTCTGCCGTCCCTAGGGACAACGAAGGGGGGCTCTTAGAGTCCAGTCATCCTTGGGATTGCCATGGCCGCTGGGGGCACAGCCACAGGAGCGCGCCGACTGCAGGCCTCCCTGTTTCTGGTCGGTTGCTGTGGGGCTGCAGCAGCACCCCATCGGCTGCCTGCGGACCAGGCCCTTTGGCCTGCCGCTGCCCTGACGCTTCTGCTGGGCTTCTACGTTCTGCGGGCCGTTTTTCTTCCTGCGCTACGCGTGGCCCAGGCGGAGAGCGCGACAGAGCTCGAGAGTTGGCCCGCCGTTGATCTGGTGGTGGCGGCCCGTGACGAAGAGGCCGTGATTGGTCGCTTGGTTGAGCGTTTGGCTGCCCTGCGCTACCCGGCGGATCGACTGAAGATCTGGATCGTTGACGACGGCAGTGAGGACCGGACCCCCGAGGTCCTGACGGCCTATCAGGCCCGCTTCCCGCAACTTCAGGTGTTGCGCCGGCCCCGCGATGCCGGCGGCGGAAAGTCCGGGGCCCTCAATGCGGTCCTCCCCAACCTCCAAGGGCGTTGGTTACTGGTGCTGGATGCCGATGCCCAGCTGCAGCCCGATGTTCTTGAGCGACTGGTGCGTTTTGCGGAACAGGGGGGCTGGTCAGCGGTTCAGCTGCGCAAGTCCGTGGTGAATCCAGACCTCAACTGGTTGACCCGTGCCCAGGCCATGGAAATGGCCCTGGATGCCGTCATTCAGCAGGGGCGCTTGGCCTCGGGTGGGGTCGTTGAGTTGCGCGGCAATGGTCAGCTGCTTCAGCGCGAAGCCGTCCTCAGCTGCGAGGGCTTCAACGAAGCCACCGTGACCGATGACTTGGATTTGAGTTTCCGCCTGCTGGTTCAGCAGCAACCGGTTGCGTTGCTTTGGGACCCGCCCGTGCAGGAGGAGGCTGTGACTGCTTGGAGTGCCCTCTGGCGTCAGCGTCAGCGCTGGGCCGAGGGCGGCCTCCAACGGTTCTTTGACTATTGGCCCCAGCTCACGGGACCTGAGTTGTCTGCGGCCCGCAAGTTCGATCTCAGCTGCTTTTTTCTGCTCCAATACGCTCTGCCGGTGATGGCGGCCGCCGATGCCTTGACGGCGCTCATCACGCGCACAGCTCCCCTGAGTTGGCCGTTGTCCTTTGTCGCCTTTGGTCTCTCTGGTGGAGCGATCTTGGTGGGTTGCACCCGTCGCTCCGAGGGGCCAGACCTGCCGGCAATGGGACCGATCAACCTCGCCTGGGGCATCGCCTACCTGGGCCATTGGTTTGTGGTGATCCCGTACACCACCTTGCGGATGGCTCTGCTGCCCAAACGTCTGGTTTGGGCCAAGACGCTGCACGTGGGTGCCGATCCGGAGCCGGATCAAGCCGCGGCTTGATCGTCTCCTAATTCGGGCAGGGGGTCCTGCACGTCCACGACTTCCCCGTTGAAGAAATCGGCCAGTCGCTTCGCTTGGTCGTCGATCAGGCCATGGGGTTGCCGTGCGGGTGCGGGGGCTTCGGATGCGGGCTTGGGCTCTGGCTCGGGCGCCTGAGGTTGGGGATTGGGCGCTGCAGGTGGGGTCTGCGCCTGAGCTGGGGCTGATGGGGGTGCGGGTGCAGCGGCAGGCGGCGCGCTCACGGCCGTTGGGGCTGGGGCCTGCGCTTGAACGGGGGCGGGGGCTGGCGCACTGGCGGCCCGCGGCTCAGGCGCTGGTGTCGCGGCTGGGGCGGCGATGGGTGCGGCAGGAGCGGGAGCCGTGCCGGCTTCGAGAACGACCTGGCGAGGGCTGCCCAGGGCGGAGGCGACAGCTTTCTCCAGCAGGGGTAGACGGCTTTGAACCATGGCGGTCCAGTTGCCGGCGACTTGCACCACCGCGCGCTGACTGTCCAGGCGGGCGAGGGAGGCCTGCTGAGAGAGGAGCATCCGGGTGGAGGGCAGCTCTAAGCCCGCCAGGATCTGCTGCCAGAGGGCGGCGAGATCCGGGGCCTCCCCACTGGGCGGAGCTGCAGGCTCGGGTGCGGGTGCCGCGACAGCTGGGGCCTGAACGACGGGTGCCGGGTCTGGTGCCGCGGCGGCTTGGGTTGGAACGGGCGTGACCGGTGCTGCCGCAGGGGGCGGGGCTGCACTGACCGCCGAAGCCGCTCGTTGGGGCGCGGCGGGGACGGGCGCGCTGGCCTGGATGGCCGGTTCAGCCAGAAGGCCGAGCAGGAGCACTTCGAGCCAGAGCCGGGGTTGAACGCTTTGGCGCAGTTGCTGTTCGCTCCCCTTGAGTTGGGCTTGCCAGCGCAGCAACTTCGCCTTGCCGATGCTGCGGGCCAGGGTTGGCAGTTCGCTGCGGATCTGCGGGGAGAAGCTGGTGAGCTCCAGGCGATCCGGGGCGACGCCGGCGAGCACGAGGTCCCGCAGGAGGCCCGCCATTCCCTGGAGGACGGCACCCGGCTCGCGGCCGCGCTCAAGCAGGTTGCGGATCGCTTCGATGACTCCGAGCGGCTCGCTCCCGGCCAGGGCCTGGGCGAGTTGCAGCAGTTCCTGCTCGGGCACGGCCCCCAGCAGCTCCCAGACCGCCATGGGTTCGACGGGGCCCGGCAGCAAGCTGAGTTGATCGAGGAGGCTTTCCGCATCCCGGAGGCCCCCCTGGGCCCGCTGGGCGACCACGTGCAGGGCTTCAGGGGTGATCTGGATCGCCTCTTGCTCAGCGATCCAGCCCAGGTGCCGCTCGAGGGCATCCAGGGGAATGCGCCGGTAGTCGAAGCGCTGACAGCGGCTCAGGATCGTGGGCAGAACCCGTTGCGGGTCGGTGGTGGCCAGCACAAACACCACCCGCGGCGGCGGCTCCTCCAGGGTTTTGAGCAGGGCGTTGAAGGCCGCGGTCGAGAGCATGTGGCACTCGTCCACCACGTAGACCTTCCAGCGGGCCTGAACCGGGGCGAAGCGTGAGCGTTCAATCAGCTCGCGGATGTTGTCGACGCCGGTGTTGGAGGCGGCGTCGATCTCGATGACATCGAGGGCGTTGCCATTGGCAATCGAGGTGCAGAGCTCACAGGTGCCGAAGGGCTCTGGGGTCGGGCCTTCGGCGCTGAGGCAATTGAGGGAGCGCGCCAGGATGCGCGCGCTGGAGGTTTTTCCGGTGCCGCGGGGGCCGCTGAAGAGATAGGCGGGTGCAATTCGGCCGGAGCGCAGGGCGTTGCCCAGGGTCGCGGCAATCGCCTCTTGCCCCACAAGCTGATCAAACCGCTGCGGGCGGTACTTGTGGTGGAGCGGTTGGTAGGCGGCCGGCATGGCTGGAGGCTACTGGCCCTCGACGCCGCTGTTCGGCTTTGAATCCTGCTGGCGATCTGTCAGAAGTTGCTGGAGCTTGGCTTCCATCTCCTCGACTTCACTGAGTTGATCGGCCAGGGCTTGGGCGGCCAGGCGCAGACGTTGGACTTGAGGTTGCGGTTCTCCTTGGCCCGAACGCTCCTCGGCCCGCGCCAGTTCGGTTTCCAATTTGGTTTGCAGCTGGAGGCGTAGGGCGTCGAGTTGCTCGAGGCTGCGGCGGATGAGGTCCCGGCCCTGCTCCAGCTGGCT
>JAAZUZ010000140.1 GCA_018623875.1 Synechococcus sp. HW_metabat.21 | reverse complement strand
CGCCATCCGCCGGCCCAGCTCCTTGGAGCTGGCAATGCTGGTGGCACCGGTTGGCCTGCTCACGGCGAGGCCGGCCTGCTCGAGTGCCGCCGCGATGCTCTCGCGTGCGGGAACAAAGCTGACCAGCACCTCCGTCGCCCCAAGGCTGCGGCTCCGGCGGCGTTCGCTGGGGTCGAGTTGCTGCGGCTCCAGCAGGCCCAGCAGCATCAGATCGCCCAGCCAGGTCAGGCTCTGCGTCCAGAGCAATGGCACGTTGTCGTTCGCGATCCGCTCCTGGCTGCCCGGTTGCTGGCGCTCCGCCTCAACCCGTTCTTTGGGAACCACATACACCTCAGGCAGCAGCGCGACCCCATCGACCTCCACGGCCACCTTGCGCAGGCGCTCCCGCCAGCTCCAGGCCTCACTCCAGCGCTCTTCGCAGCAGGCCGTGATCAGCTCGTATGCCAAGAACAGGGGCCACTCGCATTCGATGTGCTCGAACTGGGCCAGTTCCTCGCGTTCGTAATGCAGCCGGTTGTGGTCTTCGACCACGGTTTGGTGGCCATCGCGGCGGAAGCGCTTGTAGCCGTAGGGGCCGCCCAGTTCGGTGCGGATTTTGTCGCGGGTGCGCTCCACCAGGGCGCGGTCTTCCACGGCCCAGGCCGGGTAGCCAATCACCGAGAGGCAGGCCGCATCCACTTCCTTGCTGGCCGACTCCCGCGGCAGTAGGCCGCTTAGGGCGCGCCGCAGCCGCACGATGGCGTCGTGGGGGATGTGCAGATGGCACTGCCCGCTGCCATGGGGCCCATAGAGATCGAGGCCCTCCAGGGCTTCGAGGGCTGCTTTGACAAGGCCGATGGAGCTGGCGTTGCGCTCCGGTAGGCCGTGGTTGCCCTTGTCGCCCCGCTCCCAAATGCCGTAGTCCCGCACCCGATAGGCGCGGGCGACGTAATAGACGAGGTTTTGCAGGAAGTCCCGCTCATGGCTGGTTTGCACCACCACCAGTCCCGAGCGGGTCAGCTGGGCGAGCTGCAGCAGAAAGAGAGCCGTGGCATCGAGCTGCAGGTGCCCCCAGCCGTCGTCCGGGACCACGGGATCGCCGCTGCCGGTGTCGTACTTGGCGTGCAGGCAATCGAGTGGTGAGAGGGTCTGCTTGAAGCGCTCGACCTTGTGGGCTTGGCGCAACATCGCGTTCAGCAGGCCCCGCATGAGTTGCAGAACCCGCTGCTCCAGCTCATAGACGCGGGCGGTGGCTCCACTCAGGCGGCGGTGGGCCAGGGCGAGGCCCCAGACGCATTGGATCGAGTAGACGCAGTCCCGCACCCAGGCATCGCCGTAGTTGCCGTGGACGTTGTTGGCGGTGCTGGCGGGGAGCAGGCCGGTGATCGGGTGTTGGCGCTGCAGCACCACCTGATCGATTTGGCGGTCCAGTTCCTTGAGGTGCTGCCAGGCTTCAGCGGCACTCAGCTGCAGCGGTGCGGCGCTGTTCGCAACCGGGGTGCTGCTGAGGGTCATGGGCGAGCACTGCCTGAAGGCCAGCCATAGATTCTCCCGTGCGGCCTATCCCCGACGGCATCAATGGCGACTCCCGCCAGCCCTAAAGCGTTTGAACGGCCCGCCTGGCAGGTCGCCCAGGTCCTGGGTATGCAGGTGGCCGTGGCTGCCGATGTCCTTGAGGCTGCTCTGGCGTTGAAAGAGCGGGGCGGCGGCCAGATCGTCACCTTGAATGCCGAAATGACGATGGCGGCCCTCGCCGATCCCGGCCTGGGCGGGGCGATCGCGGCCGCCGATCTCGTGATCCCGGATGGGGCCGGTGTGGTCTGGGCCCTGAAGCGCAAGGGTTACCGGGTGCGGCGCAGTCCCGGCATTGAGCTCGCCCGTCAGCTGTTGGTTGAGGCCGCCTCCCGCAGTTGGCGCGTGGCCCTGGTGGGGGCGAGTCCTGAGGTGATGGCGCTGGTCTCAGCCCGGCTGAAGAAGGAGATTCCTGGCCTGACCCTGCAGTTCAGCGTTCACGGCTACCAAAGCCTGGAGCAATGGCCTGGGATTGAGCAGCAACTGCTCGAGGCCCGCCCAGATCTGGTGCTGGTGGCCTTAGGTGTGCCGCGCCAAGAAACCTGGATCCAGCGGATGCATGTCCATCAGCCGGGGCTCTGGATGGGCGTCGGCGGCAGTTTTGACGTCTGGTCGGGCGCCAAGAAGCGTGCCCCCCAGTGGATGTGCAGGCTTCAGATCGAATGGCTCTATCGCCTCGTGCAAGAGCCAAGCCGTTGGCGGCGGATGTTGGCGCTGCCGGAATTCGCCTGGGCGGTTCTTCGGCGGGGCTGAAGCCAGCAAAAAGCGGTGGAAGCCTGAAGGCCTCCACCGCTGAGCGAAAAAGCTGTTGAACTGCGGTTCAGCGGAAGCCGACGGAGGCTTGCCAAACGAAGGCCAGCAGCAGGAAGAACAGGGGAATGATGGGCAGGATGTCAATCAGAGGACCAAAGGCTTGGTAGGCCTCGGGCAGCTGTGCCAGGGTCTGCAGGGCGTAAGCGGCCATCCCGGAATCGTCGTTGGCTAGGGACGGAAGCTACCACGTGTGGGCGGCCGGAGAGTTGGGTTCCCACGGAGCGAAATCCTCTGAAAAACAGCCGTCCCGAATGGCCTGTCCCATCGCGCTGCTGAAGCGCACCAGTTGGGTGATGTTGTGCAGGCTCAGCAGGATCTTCCCGAGCAGTTCGTCGGTCTTGATCAGGTGATGCAGGTAGGCGCGGCTGTGGACCGTGCAGGCCGGGCAGCTGCAGCTGGGGTCGAGGGGAGTGTGGTCGTGCCGGAAGCGAGCGTTTTTCAAATTCCAGCGTTCACCGCCCACCAGAGCTGCGCCGTGGCGACCCAGGCGGGTGGGCAGGACGCAATCAAAGAGATCGAAGCCATTGGCCACTGCAATCGCCATCTCCGGCAAGGTGCCCACGCCCATCAGGTAGTGGGGCTTGTTATCGGGCAGTAGGGGGCCGATCTGGCGCACGATTCGGTGCATCTCCTCGGCGGGTTCGCCCACGCTGACGCCACCCACGGCGATGCCGGGCAGGCCCATCGAACTGACGATGCGCGCGGATTCCTCGCGCAGGCGCGGGAAGCAGCCCCCTTGGACGATGCCGAAGAGGGCCTGATCGCTTTTGGTGTGGCTGCTGATGCAGCGCTCGAGCCAGGCATGGGTGCGCCTGCAGGCCGCCTCCACGTCGCTTTCGCTGGCTGGGTAGGGCGGGCACTGGTCAAAGGCCATCGCCACATCCGCACCCAAGGCCATCTGAATGGCCATGGAGCGCTCTGGGGTCAGGTCGATCCGCGCCCCATCCCGGGGGGAGCGAAAGACCACCCCGCGGTCGTTGATCGTGTTGATGTCGCCCAGGCTGAAGACCTGAAAGCCGCCTGAGTCCGTGAGCATCGGCCCGTCCCAGGCCATAAAGCGATGCAATCCACCGCCATCGGCGACGATCTGTTCACCGGGTTGCAGGTGCAGATGAAAGGTGTTGGAGAGCACCATCTCCGCGCCGGTGGCCTTCAGTTGCGCTGGGGTGACCCCCTTCACCGTTGCCAGCGTTCCCACGGGCATGAAGCGCGGTGTGGTGACGACGCCGTGGGGGGTGTGAAAGCAGCCGCAGCGCGCTTTGGTGCGCGTGCAGCGGGCCGTGATCTCGAAGTGGAAGCTCATCGAGGCGGCAGGATCATCTAGTCCCATCGTTGCTGGCCGCCCGCATGCTCAGGGACTGGGCTGGAGCTTGGATTTTCTACAGCGTCTTGCCGCTGCCTCCGGGGCTGAACCCGCGCTTTGAGCGCATCGCTCGCTTTGCGCCCTGGGTCGGCATCGCCATTGGCCTCTTGGAAGCTGGGCTGTGGCACGTGCTGGCACCCGCCGGTCTGTTGGTGCAGATCCCCTTGGTGCTGGCCCTGGGCATCAGCCTCAGTGGCGGCCTGCACCTGGACGGGCTGATGGATACGGCCGATGGCTTAGCCGCTCCCGCTGACCGCAGGCTGGAAGCGATGGATGACAGCCGGGTGGGCGCCAGTGGGGTGCAGGCCCTGTTGGTGGCGCTCTTGCTGCGGGTCGCGGCCTTGGCCTGGCTGGCTGCTGCTGCTCCAATCGCTTTGATTTGGGCCTCCATCTGGGCCCGGGTTGCACCGCTGTTTGCGATGGAAGGGTTTCCTTACCTGCGCCAGAGCGAGGGCACGGCCGCCTTTCACCGCCGCCATTGGCAGGGGCTGCTTGCCGAATTGGTGCCCACCCTGCTTTTGGTGTTTGCCCTCAGTGGCCTGCTGCTCGCTCTTGGCTTCACCCAATGGGCTCTCCTGGGCTGGTTTGGAGTGCTTCCGGCCCTGCTCGTTCCTTGGTCCTTGGGCCGGCGTCTGGGCGGCCACAGCGGCGACAGCTATGGCGCCTGCGTGGAGTGGAGCCTCAGCTGGACGTTGCTTTTTCTGGCGGCACTGGCGTCTTGGGCAGGCTGAGCTGAAAGACGTTCCCCGCCGCAGGCAGTTTGGGGTCCAGGCGGGACGGCGGAGTCAGCAACTCCAGTGCGCCACCACTGCGTTCAGCCAGGTCTCGAGCTAGCGCCAGCCCTAGACCGCTTCCCGCAAGCGCTCTGCCGGTGCTGCCCCGCTCTCCTTTGCGGAAAATCTGCTCCCGTTCCGCCTCTGGAATTTCGGGACCTTCGTCCCAAACCGCCAACCTCAGCGTGTCGCCTTGCTCGAGGCAGCTCAGGCCCACGCAGCCGCCGGCCCGGCTGTAGCGGAAGGCGTTCTCCAGCAGATTGGCCACGAT
>JAAZUZ010000139.1 GCA_018623875.1 Synechococcus sp. HW_metabat.21 | reverse complement strand
GGGGGCGATCGCTTGGGAGTTCCCCCTGGCGTTGCTCGAGTTCCGGCAGCGGGATGTTCAGGCTGGTTTCGATCCGACCATCTGGGCCGTCCACTTCGTTCTCCGAGCGGACGTCGAGAACGGTGACGGCGCTGCGGTGCTCCGCTAGCCAGCTGGGAGGCAGCTCGGGTAGCCCGGCGAAGCTGCGCTGAATGGGAGCCCAGTGCTGGGCGGGCTGCTCCTCGCGAGGTTGGCCCGAGCGCAGATTCCCGGGGAGAGCGATCGCGATCTTGCCGGGGTGGGGGAGCTTCATGTTCGTCATGTGTCCCACGAAGTCCCGTTCATCGGCGCCGCCCCCGAGGCGCGCGTTGAAGGCTTTTTCTTCGGCGACCGAGGAGAGCGTGCGACCGGTGTAGTCGTGACCTGGGTAGAGCAAGCAGCTGTTGGGCAGGCTGAAGATCTGCTCGGTGATCGAGCGCCACAGGGTGTGGGGGTCTCCCTGTTGGAAGTCGCAGCGGCCGCAGCCGCGAACCAGCAGGGCGTCGCCGGTGAAGGCGGCGGACTGATCGTCCAGGACATAGGTGACGCAGCCGTCGGTGTGGCCCGGGGTGCTGCGCACGGCGAGATGACGTGCGCCAAAACGCACCTGGTCGCCGTGCTCGAGGGGCAGGCTGACGTTTTTGGCGCGGGCCGCTTTGGCTAGGCCAATGGCGCAGCCGGTGGCCTGCTGCATGAGCCAGCTACCGGTGACGTGGTCGGCGTGGGCATGGGTGTCGAGGCTGGCCACGAGGGTGATGCCCAGCTCACGGATCAAGGAGAGATCCCGCTCGTGTTGCTCGAACACCGGATCGATCAGCACCCCGTCGCCGGAGCTGACATCGGCAAGCAGATAGGTGTAGGTCCCGGTTGTTGCATCGAAGAGTTGGCGATGCAGCAGGGGCTGCCCGCCTGCTGCATCGCCGAGCGCGACCGGGGATGGCGCGGTGGAGACCATGGACTCCGCTTCAGGCTTATATGACTATATGCGCATAAAGCCTTTTACTTATCGGTCTCTTTTCTGGCCAAAGGCCTGTACGACGGCGCTCTGGCCCTGGTGGAGGAGGCCTTCTTCGATCCGGCGCTCGGTTTCCTGGAGTTCCAGCCAGGTCAGGCCCTGGAGTTCGTTCTGGAGTTGCTGGGCCGTGATCAGGAGCTCCGGGTTGGGCGGGCCGCCGGTTCCGTGGCGCAGCTGCTCCGGGGTGTAGGCCTCAAGGATGAGGTGGCCGCCGGGTCTTAATGCGCGAACCGCGCGCCGGTGCACCAGGGCCCGCAGCTCGGGCTCGAGGTGCATCCAGATGGCGACGACGAGGTCGACGCTTTCGGGTTCGGGCTTGAACTCCCGCAGGTCTCCGCGGACGCAGGTCAGGTTGACCCCTTGGTCTTGAGCCAATTGCTGGGCTTTCTCGAGGCCGACCGGGCTGAGGTCCTGGGCGGTGACGCGATGGCCTTTGAGGGCCAAGTGCACAGCGTTGCGGCCGCCTCCTTCCGCGAGGCAGAGCGCGTCGCCCGGGGGGAGCTTGGCCACCGAAGCCCGCAGGAAGTCATTGGGCTCGGTTCCGTAGGCATACCCGCTCTCGCGGAAGCGCTGATCCCAGAAGTCCTGATTCATGGCCGAAGCCAGGCATGATGCGTCTATCGACATACAGCATTGCAATGGGTGCCGCAGGTGCAATGCCCTCCCAGGAGCTGCTGGAGGAGTACAGCCAGTTTTTCCGTCTGCTGAGCGAGCCGGCCAGGCTGCAGCTGCTGTGTCATCTCAAGCAGGGGCCGAGCGATGTCGCTTCCTTGATTGAGGCGACGGGCTTCTCCCAGTCCCACATCAGTCGTCAGCTCGGTCAGCTGCAGCGGGCTGGGCTGGTGCGCTGCGAGCGCGAGGGCACGCGCACGATCTGGCAGGCGGATAGTGGCTTGGTGGATGACCTCTGTGCGTTGGTTCAGAACCGGCTCAAACAGAGGCTTCAGGCGCAGCTGGATCAGCTCCAGTCGGGGTAGACGGTCCGTTTTCTGTTCGCAATGCTTAAGCGCCCCTTGATTTCTGTTTGATCAGCGGTAATCGACGTAAGTTGGACGCCTTCGGTAGAAGGGGCGATGCAGGTCACGCACCGGTCTGAGGACAAGGTCCAGATCACGATGAGCCGCGAAGAAGTCGCGATGCTCGTCGATCTCTGCCACGCAGCAGCCTTCTCCGACCTTCTGCCGCAGCGCCGCGAGTCCCAGGTGCGGGTGCAGCGCTTCGTCTGGGATGTGCAGAACACCCTCTTTGATGCGGCCCAGTCCGTCTGGCAGTCCAAGCGTCACCTGACCATGCCGGTGGCTTCCGTTCGCCGCCGCTCCTCCGCGGCCGCCTGAGAACTAAAGCCTCGCAACAAGCACTTCAGCGAGTGCTTCCGCGCTACTCAGCGCGCCCTCGATGCGCCCAAAACCGTCCCCAGCCAGGTTGTCGCCGCAGAAGCCAATGGCGCTCACCGGGCACAGCCGATGGCTCGGGTCCAGTCCGGGAGGGGTTGGGAAGGCGGCCCCCCAGCGCATCAGTTGTGTTTGCGCTCCCGTCAGTGGCAGCCCCGTGAGATCGATGAGGGCCTCGCTCAGGGCATCGAGCACTTGTGCCTCAGCGGCTGGCTCGGGTTTGGCCCCCAGCACTTGGGCGGCTGAGGAGCGTGAGCCGTAGACATCGAGATGGGCCGCGGCAAAGGCCGGGCTGGATTCCGCCACGACGACACAGCGTCCATTGGCGAGTGCTTGGACGCCGATGCGGCGCAATCCCCAACGCTCCTGAGCCGATGGTGTGCACTGCAGCAGATCCCAGGGCAGGGCCAGCCAAGCCCGGGCACTGTCCTGGGGAAGGGTCGCAAGAAGGTTGCAGCTGGCCAGCGCATCGATCGAGGCCAGCTGCGCCTGGGCGGCGCTCAGTTGGGGGTCCGCGAGCTGCTGGGCGGCATGCTCCAGCGGGATCTGCGTCCAGCCAAAGACCTGCTGCCCGCGGGGATGGGCCAGCAAGGTTCCGCTCAGGACAAGCCAACGGGCCTCGGCAACCGCGGTTCCCGAGGCGTCCTGCAGGGTCCAGGTCACACCGGCCTGGGATCGCTCCGGCTGCAGATGGCGCACGAGCGTCCCAAAGCGTCGGTTCAGTGCTCCGCCCTGTTCGCTGGCCAGATCCAGCAGCCCTGCGCACAGCCGGTCCATTCCTCCCTCGCCCTGCCAGAGACTGCCGTCGCTGAAGCCGTCTGCGATAGCCGGGCCGAGGCTGCGCTGCGCATCCAGGCTCTGAATCGATCCTGAAAAGGGGCGAATCGCTCCGCGTTGCTCCAGGGCCTGGACCAGGGCCGGTGGCGTTTGGGCGCGAATGTTGAAGAGCGGTGCTCCGTGGTTGATGCGGAGGTCGTCGTCTTGCCTGGAATAGCGGGTGGCGGCCCGTCCCCCGGGTCCCCGGCCGATCTCCAGCAGGTCGATGGACCCCCGCCAGCCGCGCTGGCGCAGGCTGGCGGCGAGGGCGCAACCGGATACCCCAGCGCCAACGATGGCGAGATCAACGCGCGGGGTAGGTGAAGCCAACGGGAGCGACCAGGGCACGACCATGCTGGGTCTTTGCTTGGGCTGTCGTGGCGGCAGGGATAGATCCATCGATCACGGCCACGGCGTTGCTGGAGCAAGAGGTTCGCGTTCGGGCCGCAGGGACCGGGATTCAGCCGGCGGATCTGCAGGGGTGCTGGCAGTTGGAGCAGGTCTGGCCGAAGGGGAAGCACCAGGCGTCCCAGTTCTCCGGTGTCCTGCTGCGGGGGCTAGCGGCCCAATTGGAAATCCAGATGCAGGACGGGGCGCTGCAATTGCGCAACAGCGTTCGTCTGGGCGGGGTGGAGCTGTTTTTTGAGGGCCCGGGAGCACTGAAGGGGCGTCGCCCTCTGCTGCAATTCCAGTTCCTGCGCATGGGGTTGCGGGTCGCCGGCCGGCAGTGGTGGGGCCGTGAGCTGCCCGCTCCGGCTCCCCAACGGATGCCCTTCTTCGCCTTGATTCAGCGTGATCCCTCCGGTTGGCTGGCGGCCCGAGGCCGGGGGGGTGGCCTCGCCCAATGGCGGCTGGCTCGCCAAGATGGGCCCAGTTGAGCGCTTGATGGGCGATGGCGTGCCCCCGCTGCGGGAGTTGGTCGGTGAAATCCGACCGAAGCCTGGGAGGCCGAATGGTTTGTGGTCGCTGCGGGACACCGCTTGATGGTGTTGCCCAGCGGGGCCGTGGTCCAATGCCGAGGCTCTCGGGCATGTCCCGTCAGCCTTGGCGGCTTGGCTTGATCGCCCTGGTGGTGTTGGCCGCATTGTTCGCCGCCTGGAATCCCCGCCAGACGGTGCCCTCCCAACGCACCCCGGCCTCCCAGGGCTTCCTCTGATCGGTCAGGGTGGGGCCGCTCCTGCGCCCGCTGATCGATGGCCGATGCCCCGTATTTGATCGTTCTGGCTTTGCTGGAGCAGCGAGGGGAGCGGGCGATGCCCCTGCAGGGCAAGTCCTTGCGCGAGGCCCTGCCGGCTGGCGCGGACCCCGGCGAGGTGGGGCGTCAGCAGGCCTTGGATCTTCTGGTTCGGGTCTGGCAGCGCAGCGACCAAGGCGCCCTGTCTCGTGCCGCCGCGGAGCAGAGTTTGTTGCTGGTCACGGTTCCGATTGAGTCCTTGCAGGAGCAGCTCCCCGCCCTGAAGGCCCAATGGCTGAGTGACGGCGATACCGCGGCGTTGATCGCCGCTTTGAACGACCTCGGCAGTGGCCTTTGGTCGCTGACCAT
>JAAZUZ010000138.1 GCA_018623875.1 Synechococcus sp. HW_metabat.21 | reverse complement strand
TCACGGCCATCGCTGGCCAGCTTCGGGTTGGCGGTCGTGATGTCCTCGAGTTCCCAGGTCCCTCGCCCGGAGTGCACGATCAGCGAGGTGGGGTGATCGAGGCGCACGCGGCCGGGATAGCCCACGATCCTCAGGGTCACCGGGCCGCCCGGGGGGCCAGAGCGGTAGGCGACGGCCTGCCAGCTCTGGTAGTCCAGATCCCTCAGGCTCTCCAGGCTGCGGACGATCTCCGTCCCGTTCTCATCGGGGTGCAGGTGCACTTGGGCGTTGGCGGGTTGGCCCAGGCCCAAGGCGAGAACCCCGCCGATCAGCAGCGAGAGCGCAACACGAAGAAGGGAGCCGAACGCCATAACACCATTGCTCTGAAGCCAGCGTATGGAACCGAGTTGTGGTTCCGCTTAGCTCGCCTCCGCCCCCGGGATCCGCTGCCAATCGGTGTGCGTTGCCCAGACCCCCCAGATCGCCATCGCCCGCAGGTAGTGGCAGGCGCGGAAGGTGTTCACCGCCGTGATCGCTTCGGGGGTGCGGAACTGCAGGCCGCCTGAATAGACCTGATGGACCACCGCTGAGGTAATCGCCAGGGCCGTCTCGGTCTCGCCCATCAACCGGAAATAACTGGCGATGCCGAAGTTGATTCCGGTCCAGACCTCCAGGGGGTGCGTGCCGTTGGGGTCCAGCGGTGTGCCATCGCGGCGGAGGCCATTGGCCACGCCGAGGCTGCCGCCTTCGAAGTGTTCGAAGCAGGACTCCCGCACGGCATTCAAGGTGCTGCGGCTGTTGGCCTCGCTCACCACCGGCTCCAGGCCCAGTAGGCGGGCATAGAAATCACCGCAGAGCTGGTCGGCCATCACCACGGGCGTGCCGCTCTCGGCGTCGATGTCGTAGTACTCGCCGTTCCAGAGGAGCGTGTCGAAGTTCCCCCGCGATTGCGCCAGCCAAGCGCTGAATTCCTGTTGCTCGGCCGACGTGTCGAGGCCAGTGCTCAGTTGCAGCTGCTGGGCGATCGCGAGAGCCGCTTCCAGTGCGGCAATCCAGAGGGCGCCGCAGTAGGCGCTGACGCCCTTGAGCGGCCAGTCATCAAAGGTCTGATCCGGCGCGCCGCCGTTGTCGGGCAGGCCGTCGTTGTTGATGTCGAAGGTCTTCAGGTACCGCAGCGCCTCCACGGCCGCCGGCCAGCACTCCGCCAGGAAGCGCAGGTCCTCGCCATTGGGGGCGAGCTTGAAGGTGCGCCAGACCTGCAGGACGTAATCACTGGCCAGGTCCTTCCAGAGGTTGCAGTCCTGATAGGCCGTGTAATTCGTGGCATCCCACGGGCGCTCGTTGGGGGCCCCCAGGTCGTGGGGTGTGGCGCCCTTGACTTTGCGGGCGGCTTCGACGCGGCCTTTGCCCTGGGTGAAGTACCAACCAATCGGCCGCGGCGTGGCGTCAGCCGCGGGGATGGCCCGGGCAAAGCTGCGCAACACCGCCTTGTCGAGCTCCGGCCAGAGCTGCAGCAGCGCTAGGGAGCCGTAGAGCCGCACATCCAAGCTCTCGTACCAGGCGTAGTCCAGGCACTCCAGGACCCCGAAGCGGCCCACGGGGTCTTCAGGGCTGGCGGCACTCCAGAGGCTGCCGCCGCTGCAGAGGTCATAGAGCTCGTTGAACAGTGCCATCCGCAGCGGCTCCGGAAGATCACTGCGCTCCAGCACCGGCTGCTGCCAGGCCTCGATCTGCGCTTTCCACTGGCGCCAGTGGTTCAGGCCGTCTGCGGCAATGGCGGCGGCGTTCTGGCCGCTGCTCCCAAAGAAATCGGTGTAGCGGCGCAGGGCGCTCGTGCCGGTGGCGAAGGCCGTGACCGGCAGATCCCAGCTGATGACCACGGGGATCTCGATGCTCTGGCCGGGTTTCAGCCGGCAGCGGACCGCCAGGGCGGCGCTGACCGGTTCAGCGTCGCCGCTGCGGCGGTTGTTGTTGCTCTCCGGGATCGAGCCATCGCGGCTAAAGCTGCCCCAGAGCTCGGATCCATCGCTCGTGGGATTCCAGCGGCTGCAGCGCTGGATGCTCACCCCGGGCTGCTCGCTGGTGGCGATGCACCATTGGCCCTCGCCTTCGCGCACCGGATTGGAGACGTCACCCCCCAGGACGACTCCCTTGCAGTTGCCGTTCTCGATCCACGCGTTGCGGTGCCCCTCGCTCTTGCCGATGGCCGGGGCGTAGTTGTGCTCCGGGCTGCCGTCATCGCGGAAGTGCACCTCGGCGGCGGAGTCGGTGTTGGTGAACCAACCGCAGGTGTTCCGCCAGCTCAGCATCAAGGAGAGATCCAGCGGCTGGCTGCTTGGGTTGCGCAGGGTCCAGACGAAAACCGCCAGCGGATAGCTGGTCTGTTGGTAGTTGCCCGGCAGGATCGGGCTGAAGGCCTCGCAGCTGACCTCGGCGTCAAAGACTCCTTCGTAATGCGTCCAGCTCAGGGGATAGCGGGCGGCGTAGGTGCCGGTCTGCTTCGTCTCTGTGCTGGCGGGGTACCAATCCCAGTTCTGCAGTGGTGCGCCGGCTTCGGGCCGGGATGCATCGCGGCTGGGCTCGACCGCGAGGGCGTGGGCGCGGCTGCTGTTGCCGTTGCTTTCAAACAGTGAGAACTGGCAATCGGGCAGCACCCCGAACCAGTGCTCACCGCCGTCGAGGTGCCAGAGGTTGAAGGATCCATCCGGGGCGCGGCCGATGCAGCCCGCGCCAAAGCCACCAAGGGGCATGCCGTGGTTCGGGCCATCGTCGAGGTTGCTCGCGTAGCGAACCGTGTAGGGCGAGCTCCAGCCCTGACCGAGGGGGCGGCTCCAGCTCGCGGCAGGGGGCTGCCAGGTGGGGGGACGTTTTGAACGACGGAGGCCGGCGCGGCGCAGCAGGGACTTCAGGGCGGACAGGCCGAGGCGCGCCATGGGGCAGCAAATAGTGCCGCCAGCTTGTCAGAGTTGAGAGGGGTTCGCCCGTTCGTTCGCCTCCTGTTCCACCAGCGCATCGAGGGTCGCCGCGGAACGCACGAGCGCCTGGTAGCGCTGCACCACGCGGCGGTTGCGCTCCAGCCAGCCCGCGGGGTTGCCTTGGGCCACCGCCAGGCTGCCGCTGTTGTCGTCATCGAGAAGATCCAGGTCGCTTTGTTGCGCGATCAGCGCCACGACCAACTCATGCAGGCGTTGACGGCGATCGGAGGGGTTCATCGCTCAGCAGCAGAATGCACCCATGATTGAGGTGATTGGCACCGACGCGGGAGCTCCGGCATCGCTGCCCCTCGACAAGCAGCAGCTGCTTCGCCAGGCGCCCCTGGTGGCAGCCCCCCGCCGCCTGCATGACGCCCTGCAGGGCTGGAGCAGCGCCCCCTTGATCGCCAGTGACCAGCCCGAAGCTCTGATCGATCAGCTCCAGGGGGCGCAGCAGGCCGTGGTGCTGGCCAGTGGTGACCCCCTCTGGTTTGGCATAGGCCGGCTCTTGATCCAGGGACTTGGCGCCGAGCGTTTGCGCTTCCACCCCTCCCCCTGCTCCCTGCAACTCGCCTTCTCTCGGCTGGCCCGTCCTTGGCAGAACGCCAGCTGGATCAGCCTCCACGGCCGTGACCCCGGCGTCCTGGCCGCTCGCCTGCAGCAACGGCCAGAGGCCCTGGCGGTGCTGACCGACCCCAGCCGCGGCGGGGTGGCGGAAGTGCGGGAGCTGTTGCGGGCCTCTGGGCTGGAGCAGGCCTATGGCCTCTGGCTCTGTGAGCGGCTTGGACATCCCGAGGAGCGGGTGCAGCGGCTGGCTCCCGCGGCAGCTCTGCCCGCGGATCTGGATCCCCTGCACTTGGTGGTTCTCCTCGCGGAGCAGCCGGAGCCTCAACCGCCGGAGTCCTTGCCGCTCTTGGGGCTGGCCGACGGCGCCTACCTGCAGCATCCGGATCGCCCCGGGCTGATGACCAAGCGTGAGGTCCGCATTCAGCTGCTCGCTGATCTGGAGTTGCCGGCCTCCGGTGTGCTCTGGGATCTGGGGGCCGGGGTGGGCTCCATCGGTTTGGAGGCCCTGCGCCTGCGCCCCGGCCTGTCTCTCTGGGCGCTCGAGCAGCGGGGTGGCTCGGCTGCGTTGATCTGCGCCAATGCCGAGCGGCTCGGGGTGTCGCCAGCGGGGGTGATCGAAGGCCGCGCCCCGGAGGCCTTGGTGGATCTGCCTAACCCCGATCGGGTCTTGATCGGCGGCGGCGGCCGCGATCGTGTGGCACTGCTCGAGGCCGTGTTGGCGCGGCTGAATCCCGGCGGACGGGTGGTCATTCCCCTAGCCACCGTGGAGGCCTTGGCGGACTTGCGTCCGGTTTTGGAGCGAGCTGGACTGGTGGTCGGCATCGCTCAGCACCAGGCCTGGCGGGGCTCCGCTTTGGCCGACGGCACCCGGCTGGCACCCCTTAATCCGGTGCTGATCCTGCGGGGAGAGAAGACAGCGGGCTGATCACTGCGGGCATGCCGACACGGATGCCGAGGCGCCTGGCTTCCCCGGCTCCAAGCTCGACGACGCCGTCGCCGAGCTCCTGGGGGCCGTAGCTGCGGCAGGGCAGGTTCGGACAGGGCGTCGTGTTGGCCTCAATGGCAATCACACGGTTGCCATTGAGGAAGACCATATCGAGGGGGGCTGGGGTTTTGTGCATCCAAAAGCGCAGCGGTTGCGCTGTGGGGAAGGGAAACCACATTCCGCGCAGCGGTGCGAGGGGCGGCCTGCCCTGCAGGCCCAAGCGCTGCTGCTGTTGGCTGCGGGCTACCTCCAGGGCAATGCAGGGCTGCTCAGCGTTGACACACCACTGGGCCTCAATGGGGAG
>JAAZUZ010000137.1 GCA_018623875.1 Synechococcus sp. HW_metabat.21 | reverse complement strand
TTGGCCCACTCCCCGCGCTGGCGGCATGAGCGCCACTGGCATCCAGGTCGCTGGAAGGCTGAGCGGCGCTGGTCACGCGCCCAGCATTGGCGCGAGCACCACTCCGAGCGTTGGCATCGCCCCAATTTCAAGGGCCAGAAGCGCTGGTCACGCGCCCATCGCGCTCCAGCAGATCAGGTGCGTGAATCGCCCTTCAATGCGCCACAACCCTGGCGCCAGGCCCGCTCCACGCCGGAGCGTTGCAACACCGGGCGACTCTTGGGCGGCTTAAGCGGAGGTGCGGCGGCCTATGCGCTCTCCCGCCAGGATGGTCGGGCATGGGCGATCCCCCTCGGTGCTCTGCTCGGCTCTCAGATGGGCTGCAGCGTGGCGACGGGGCGGGGTCCCGTTCCTTGGTGATTGTTCCCCCGCATGGCCACCGTCCGCCTCGCTGACTACCGCCCGGCCCCGTTCACGATCGAGCACACCCAGCTGTTGTTCCAGCTGCATGCTGATCACACCGTCGTCGACGCTGACTTTCAGCTGGTTCCCGCCGCTGCCGCTGAGCCGGCTCCCTGGGAGTTTTTGGGGGAGCAACTGGAGCTGCTTTCGATTGAGTTGGACGGTGAGCCCCTCGCCGCGGAGGCCTACCGACTTGAGCCCGGCAAGTTGGTGCTGCTCGCGCCACCAGAGGCGGCCTGCCGTCTGTGCACCCGGGTCAAGATTCAGCCCCAGAGCAACACCAGCCTGGAGGGCCTCTATGTCAGCGGTGGCCTCTTCACCACCCAATGCGAGGCGGAGGGCTTTCGGCGAATCACGTTCCATCCCGACCGCCCGGATCTGCTCAGTCGTTTCCGGGTGCGCATCGAAGCCGATCAAGCCAGCTGCCCGGTGCTGCTCTCCAACGGCAATTGCCTCGAGACCGGGGTGATCCCCGGGGAGCCCGGCCGTCACTTCGCCGTCTGGGATGACCCCTTCCCGAAGCCCTCCTATTTGTTCGCTTTGGTGGCGGGCGCCCTGGAGGAGGTGCGCGATCAATTCGTCACCTGCAGCGGCCGGACGGTTCAGCTGCGAATTCATGTGGAGCCCGGGGATGCGCCGTTCACGGCCCACGCGATGGCCTCTCTGAAGCGCTCCATGGCCTGGGACGAGAGTCGTTATGGCCTCGAGTACGACCTCGAAGAGTTCAACCTCGTCGCGGTGCGCCACTTCAACATGGGCGCGATGGAGAACAAGAGTCTCAACATCTTCAACTCCAAGTTGGTGCTTGCGGATGCGGAGACCGCGACGGACGCCGAGCTCGAGCGCATCGAAAGCGTCATCGGCCATGAGTACTTCCACAACTGGACGGGCAACCGCATCACCTGCCGGGACTGGTTCCAGCTCTCGCTGAAGGAGGGACTCACGGTCTTTCGGGACGCGAGTTTTACGGCGGATTTGCACTCACCGGAGGTGAAGCGCATTGACGATGTCGCCCTGCTGCGCAACACCCAGTTCCGTGAGGATGCGGGACCGACGGCCCACCCGATTCAGCCGGATCACTACCAGGCGATCGACAATTTCTACACAACGACGATCTACGAGAAGGGCGCTGAAGTCATCCGTGTCTTGCACACCCTGCTGGGTGAGGAGACGTTCATGCGGGGTATGGCTCTCTATGTGAGCCGTCATGACGGCACTGCCGCCACCTGCCAGGACTTTGTTCAGGCGATGGAGGATGCCGCTGCGCAGGCCTGGTCTGCGGGCGCGGCGTTGCCCCGGTTTGATTTTCAGCAGTTCCGCCGTTGGTACAGCCAGGCGGGCACGCCCCAGTTGCAGATCGAGCGTCATTGGGATGGTGACGCCGGCACCCTGCGGCTGAGCATTCGTCAGAGCACCCCAGCCACCCCAGGGCAACCCAAGAAGGAGCCGGTCGTGATCCCCCTGGTGTTGGGCCTGGTGGGGCAGGGCGGTGATCCGTTGCCGCTGCAGTTGCCCGGGGAGCACGCCGAAGACGTGGCTGCCGCCACGCTCCCCGCCGAATGGGGCAGCGCCAGTCGTCTCTTTGTGATCGACCGCGCCGAGCAGGAGTTGCTGTTCGTGGGGCTGGAGGCCCACTCCCACCCACCGGCGGTCTCTTTGCCCCGGGGCTTCTCGGCCCCGGTACGTGTCGCGATGGAGCGCTCCAGCAATGAGCTCCTGCACCTGCTCGCGTGCGATAGCGAATCCTTTGCCCGCTGGGATGCCGCCCAGGTCCTGCTGCGTCAGGCCCTGCTGGAGCGGGCCTCGGGCGCGATCAATGACGAACTCGAGGAGGGCCTGGTGGCCGCCTTTGAGCGGATCCTGCTGGAGGGTGACCTGGGTGATTCGTACCGCAGTGCCCTGATGGCTTTCCCCGGATTGCCGGAACTGGAGGATGCGGCCCTGGCCCAGAACGGCACGGTGGATCCGCCGGCGCTGTTTGAGGCGGTCTTGGCCCTGCGGGCCCGATTGGGCGGCGAGCTCAAGGAGCCGCTGGAGACGGTCTTGGCCAATTGCCGCAACCAGTGGCAGCAGCACTGGCCGGAGGGTGTCGGCGATCGTGATCTCACCGCCACCATTTGGAGTTGGCGTGTGGCAGCCGGTGATGCAGGGGTTCGCGCCGAAGCTGCGGCGGCTGTCTCAGGGCCGTCGATGACCCTGTCGCGGGCTGGTCTGCGGGCGCTGCAGTCCATCGAGAGTGCTGAGCGCAGCGCGGCCCTGCAGGCCTTCCATGACCGCTGGCAGGAGAAGCCCGTGATCCTGGATGCCTGGTTTGGTCTGGAGGCGGCCACCCCCTTTGGCGATGGCGTGGCGCGAGTGCGGCAGCTGCTGGATCACCCCCGGTTTGATCCGGCGGCACCGAACTCGTTGCGGGCGGTCCTGGGGGGCTTTGCCGGCAATGTCAGCCAATTCCATGCCCTTGATGGCAGCGGTTATCGCTTCATGGCCGAGCAGATTGCGGCTTTGGACCAGCGCAATCCGATTACCGCCTCGCGGATGGCCAAGGTCTTTAGCCGCTGGCAGAGCTACGGCTCGGTCCGCTCCGAGCGCATGCTGGAAGCCCTCAAGCAGTTGTCCGCGGCAGACCTCTCCCCGAACAGCCGGGAAGTGGTGGACCAGTGCCTGAAGTTGGCCTAGGGCAGGGTCTGGTGGAGCCGCTTCAGGCCTTCGCGCCTGAGGGCGGCCCCCTCCGGACCGGCATGGCTCCCCCAGAGGCCTTCCCAATAGAAATAAATGACTCCGTGGCCGCGGGCGGCGGCCAACTTGACCCGTTCACTCAGGTCCGGCAGCGGCGTGGTGCGTGCACCAAAGCCCGCGAGGATGCCGATCTCCACGGGGATGCCCCAGCTGCTGGATTTGGTCAGCGCGGGCTGCTCGAGGTCTTTTTCAAACCCCGCCAGGGAATAGGCGTAGTTCTGCACCACAAGCTCGTCGATCAGGCCCCCCAGGGCCCAGATCTCCCAGTCCTGCAGCCAATGGTTGTAGGCAAAGCGGAACGGGCCGGGAGAGAGGCTGACGTAGGGACTCCCCTGGCCGCTGTCCTTGAGGGTGCGGCGTAAGTCCCGCAACAGAGCGGTCAGTTGGCGTCGCCGCCATTTCATCCAGGCCCTGTCGGTGTGCTGCGCCGGCGGTTCTTGACCGGTCTCCTCGCGGTAAAGCGCGCGGGTGTAAGGGTCATAGCCCAATTCCACCGGCCAGGCGAAATGGTCATCGAGCTGAATGCCGTCGACCTTGCAGCGCTGCACGATCTCGCCGATCAGCCCAAGGAACCGCGCCCGCACCCCCGGGTGAGCGGGGTTGAGCCAGACCATCTGCTTGCCATGCATGGTCACGCTGCTCTGGCCGGCGCTGTTCTGCAGCACCCAGTCGGGGTGGTCGCGGACCACCGCGGCTCCCGCCGGCTCCATCAGTCCGTACTCAAACCAGGGGATCACCCGCAGACCGTGCCGGTGGGCTGCCTCGCTGAAACGACAAATCGGATCGAGCTCGGGCCCCTTCTGCAGTAGGGCGGGCTCCATCGGCGCCCAGCGGCTCCTGTGGAAGGTCGTGCCGCGGCTCCAGACGTTGGGGTAGAGGGTGTTGAAGCCCGCCGCACTGAGTTCTTCGACGGCCTCGTTGATCCGCTGCCTGGAGTAGTAGAGCGGGCTTGGGCTGTTGGTCAGCCAAACGCCAATGCGTCTGGGTTCAGGCTGCTTCGCGAGGGCGGCAAGGGGGGCGAGCAGTCCAAGAAGCAGAAGGCCAACCAGCCTGCGCTTCAACGGAACATCGAGCTCACAGAGCTCTCATCGTGGATGCGCCAGATCGCTTCACCGAGCATGTTGGCGACCGAGAGCACCTGGAGCTGCGGGAAGCGGCGGTCCTCGCTGAGGGGGATGGAGTTGGTGACGATCACCTCCTCGAACAGCCCCGGCTCAGAGAGGCGCTCGACCGCAGGCGGAGAGAAGACGGCGTGGGTGGCGCAGGCCAGCACCTGGGTGGCCCCGTTCTGGCGCAGGAGGCGGGCGCCGGCGCAGATGGTGCCGCCGGTGTCGATCATGTCGTCGATCACGATCGCGGTCTTGCCCGCCACATCGCCGATCACCGTGAGGCTCTCGGCCACGTTGTGACCCGAGCGACGCTTGTCGATGATCGCCAGCGGGGCATCCCCAAGTTGCTTGGCGAAGGCCCGAGCCCGGGCCACTCCACCGACGTCCGGGGACACCACCACGACATCGCCGAGGTCACGGCCGGCGAGGTAATCCACCAGCACCGGTGAGCCGTAAATGTGGTCGCAGGGGATGTCGAAATAGCCCTGGATTTGGGCGGAGTGCAGGTCCATGGCCAGCACCCGGTCCACGCCGGACTTGGCCAGCAG
>JAAZUZ010000136.1 GCA_018623875.1 Synechococcus sp. HW_metabat.21 | reverse complement strand
GGCCGGATCGATCGACTGGAACAACAGCTACGGCAGAAGCAATCCCAGCTCGAAATCCCGGACTGACGGCTAACTAGGCGAGAATTGCTCGCTATTGCCTCATTGATCCGGACATGCGGGACATCCTGATCAGCTCCGCCGTCTGTGTGGGCTGCCTTTTGCTGGCGCTGGTGAGCCAGATTGTGGCTCCCTCCACCGTGAACGCCGCCCCCAGCCAACCCGCCGTGCAGCAGGCGGTGGCTAGCGCCCCCGCTCAAGCCAGCTTCAGCGGCCAGATTGAACTCGATCCCGAGGATCCCAACCCCAGCCTCTTCACGATGGCCAGCGACGTCATCGCCGACAGTGGGGCGTCTGCCCTCGGAGGAGAAATGGTTGCGGCCAAAGAACGGATGACCCCCAGCGGTCTGCGCATCACCGACCTGGTGATCGGCGACGGCCCGGAAGCCACCTCGGGTCAGCTCGTGGTGGTCAACTACCGCGGCACCCTCGAGAACGGCAAGGAGTTCGACAGCAGCTACGGCCGCGGTCCCTTCAGCTTCCCCCTGGGTGCCGGTCGCGTGATCAAGGGTTGGGATGAAGGCGTGGCCGGCATGCAGGTCGGCGGCAAGCGCAAGCTGGTCATCCCCCCCGATCTCGCCTACGGCGAGCGCGGTGCCGGCGGTGTGATCCCCCCCAACGCCACCTTGATCTTTGAGGTGGAACTGCTCGAGATCAAGGGCTGATCTGGGCTGCGGGAACCGCGCCAGCAGTGCGGTTCCCGCGACATACGAAACTTCAAACGATCGTTAGGATGCCGCCGCCGTCCGGCATTTGGCCGGGCATCTAACAGCACGATCGTTCGTTTCATGGCTCATACGCTGCCCGCGCTGCCCTACGGCCTCGACGCCCTCGAGCCGCATATCTCCCGCCAAACCCTTGAGTTCCACCACGGCAAGCACCACAACGCTTACGTGACCAACCTCAACAACCTGGTGGCTGGCACCGATCTGGAAGCCAAGAGCCTGGAAGACACCATCGTCGCCGTGGCCGGTGACGCCAGCAAGGCCGGCGTGTTCAACAACGCTGCCCAGGTCTGGAACCACAGCTTCTACTGGCAGTGCATCAAGCCCAACGGTGGCGGCACCCCCAGCGGCGCTCTGCTCGACAAGATCAACGCTGACTTCGGCAGCTTCGAGAAGTTCGTCGAAGCCTTCAAGGCCGCCGGCGCCACCCAGTTCGGTAGCGGCTGGGCCTGGCTCGTCCTCGACAACGGCACCCTGAAGGTCACCAAGACCGGCAACGCCGATCTGCCCCTGGCCCACGGCCAAAAGGCCCTCCTGACCATGGACGTGTGGGAGCACGCCTACTACCTGGATTACCAGAACCGCCGTCCTGACTACATCAGCACCTACCTCGACAAGCTGGTGAACTGGGACTTCGTGGCCGCCAACCTGGCCGCCGCCTGATCCACGCGATCCAACCCAAGCCCCCCGCTGGAGCGGGGGGCTTTTTTATGGCCGGGCGCTCTCCAGGACCGCCTCCGGCGCGATCCACATCGCATCGCCATAGGAGAAGAAGCGATAGCCCTCGGCCTTGGCCTCCTCGTAGAGCTCCAGCAAGCGCAGCCGTCCCACCAGGGCACTGACGAGCAGCAACAGGGAACTTTTCGGCAGGTGGAAGTTGGTCAGGAGCCCCTGAACCACCGCAAAGCGATAGCCGGGCTGAATCACCAAATTCACCGGACCAGCATGGGGTCGCAGCACACCGCCATGGAGCTGGGCGACCGCCTCCAGGCTGCGAACCGAGGTGGTGCCAACCGCAATCACCCGTCCGCCGCGGGTGCGGCACTGGGCCACCGCCTCCACACAGGCCGCAGACACCTCGACCCACTCGCTGTGGAGCTCCAGCTGGGTCAGGTCCTCGGTCTCCACCGGCCGAAACGTGCCCAGCCCCACATGCAAGGTCACCGTTGTGCGTTGCACCCCGCGGGCCTCGAGGGCGTCCAGCAGTTCATCGCTCAGGTGCAAGCCCGCCGTGGGCGCCGCCACCGCCCCGGGCCTCGAGGCAAAGCGGGTCTGGTAACGGCTGTCGTCGTCGCTGGAGTGCTGGTGGATGTAGGGCGGCAGGGGGATCTCGCCGTAGCGCGCCAGCAGGGCCTCAATGGCTTCTGGTGTGGTGCACTCCGCTGGAAACCGCACGACCCGGCCACCGGTCTCGGCATCAACAGCCACGATCTCCAGGGGCTGGGGCGCTTGTCCGGGATGCTCCAGCTGGAGGATCTCGCCCGGCTTGAGACGCTTGGCCGGCTTGGCCAGACAGAGCCAATCGCTGCCACCGACGGGCTCGAGCACCAGCAGCTCCACCGCTCCCCCTGTGGGCCGGCGGGCCTGCAGTCGCGCCTTAAGCACCCGGGTGTTGTTCACCACCAGCAAATCGCCGGGTTTCAGCAGCTCCTGCAGATCCCAGACCGTTTGATGCCGGCAGCCTTCCGCCGCCTCAAGCGCCAACAACCGCGCCGCATGGCGCGGCTCGACGGGGCGCTGGGCGATGAACGTCTCCGGAAGGTCGAAGACGTAACTCGAGAGCAGCTGATCGTCGTTGATCAGAAGGCCAGGCTCTCGGGGTTGGTCTCGATCAGCTGGGCCAGATCCTTCAGGAAGGCCGCCGCGTCGGCGCCGTAGATCACGCGGTGATCACAGGTCAGATTCACCTGCATCTGGTTCGCGACCCGGATCGAACCGTCCTTGCCACCGACCACGGTGGGACGGGAGGCGGCCACCGCCAGGATCGCGCCGGTGCCCGGGGGAAGGATCGCGTCAAAGCGATCCACACCGAACATCCCCAGGTTGGAGAGGGTGAAGGTGCCGGAGCTGTACTCCTCAGGCTGGAGCTGCTTGCTGCGGGCGCGGCTGACCAGATCCGCCCAGTTGCGGGCCAGGGAGTGGATGTCGGTCTTGTCGGCGTTCGCCAGCACCGGGGTGATCAGGCCACCGTCTTCCATCGCCACGGCCACGGCCACGTTCACCGAAGCCGGATAAACCATGGCGGAGCCATCCGCGCTGGTGGCGGCATTCACCTGTGGGTGACGGGCCAGGACCACGCCCACGGCCTTCGCCAGCAGGGCGGTCATGGTCACGCCCTTGCTCTTCACCTGCTTGTAGAAGGCGTCCAGCTTGGTGGTGGTGATCGTGTAGCCCACGCGGAAGGTGGGAACCGCCAGGCTGGCCACCATGTTGCGGTTGACCGCGCCCTGAAGGGTGTTGAAGGCGACGCTCTCGCCGGGGCGGCCAAAGGCATTACCAGCTGGGGCCGAGGCCGGAGCTGCGGCGCCATTGCTGCTGCCGCTCGCCGCAGGGGCTGAACCCTCAGCCACACGGGGGACAGCAACGGTCAGGCCCAGGGCCCGCTCGACGTCTTCAGCCTGGATACGGCCGTGGGGGCCGCTGCCGCGCAGGGTCTCCAGGGCCACGCCGTGTTGGCTGGCCAGTTTCTTGGCCCGGGGGCTCGCCACCACACGGCCATTGCTCACGGCAGGAGCCGGGGCTGCCGCCACAGGGGCCGGGGCTGCAGCGACCGGTGCGGGAGCAGGAGCCGGGGCAGCAGCGGGAGCAGGAGCTGCGGCGGCGGCGGGGGCTGCAGCCGCAGCAGGGGCGCTCGGGGCCTTGGCCTGGGCCTCAGCAATTTCCGCCTCGGTTTCCACCACCAGGCCGATGGTTTCGCCGACGGGCGCGGTGCTGCCTGCGGGCATCAAGACGGCGGCCAGGTAGCCCTCGTTGAAGGACTCAACGTCCATGTCGGCCTTGTCGGACTCGACTACCAGGACGGACTCACCGCGGCCGACCTTGTCGCCTGGCTTTTTCAGCCATTCCACGATCTTGCCCTCCGTCATCGTGGAGGAGAGGGCGGGCATGAAGATTTCGTGGGTGGCCAACGGAGGTCTGCCGCTCAATTGAGGCGGATTTTACGCGGCTCAGCGGCAGCCCCCCGATGGGACGCCTCAGAGGGCCCCCTCGATCGCCTCGATCACCCCATCGCGGACAACGACAGCCACCTGGAGCTTCTCGACCAGGTTGTCGCCCACCTTGACGTCCGTGAAGCTGTCGAGCTGGCCCTGCTCGACGATTTGCTCCATCTCCAGATCGCGGACCTGGCGCTGCTGCTCAAGCAGCTGACGCTTCTGCTCCTCGAGCTCGGCCCGCTTAGCCGCCACCTGCTCCTGAACAGAGGCCACCTGCTCCTGGACCCGGGGGTCAAGGGGATTGGCGCTCTGGCTGCGGATCGCCTCCACCAATTGCTGACCCTCTTGCTCGAGCTGACCCAGCTGGGCATCGCTGTTGGCAATCGCCGCGCTGATTTCCCGCTCAGCGTCCTCCTTCCAGCGGGGGGTGACCACCGCGCGGACGGTGATGGAGCGCTTTACGGAGAGGGAACCCTCGGCCATGGGAGATCAATCGCGGCGCCCAGCCTGTCAGGGCTGGCCAAGGCCGACAACGTCTGGTGCGGGCGGGTTCCCGGCCCTAACGGCCGTAGATCGCCTCGATCGCCTGGGTGTCGCGATCGGCGATGCGATCACGCTTCTGCTTGAGGGTTTGGGTCAACAGACCGTTGTCGATGCTGAAGGGCTCCACCAGGGCGACCCCCGCCAGCCGTTCATCGGGTCGGGCCCCCGCCCGTGACTGCAGGCGCCGGTTCAGCCGACTGGTCAGGGCCTTCAGCAGGGCCGGGTCCGAGGCCGTCAGCCCCTGCTCTACGGCAAAGGCCTCCAGGTTCTCAAGCTTCGGCACCACCAACGCACCCAGGGCCTTGCGGTCCTGACCCACGAGCATCACCTGCTCCACCAGGGAGCAGGCCACCAGGC